>JAZRDK010000047.1:0-21452 GCA_045660225.1 Candidatus Scatosoma sp. | reverse complement strand
GCGTTGCAATCCCTACAGGCTTTACGAAACTTAGCCGTACGGATTCGACGGAAACGAACGTGGCGAAAGGTGCGCTTGATAATGTGACGTCCTTCAACGGGGCGGTGGCTTTGACGGGATATGACGAAGTTTGGTTTGCATACGTACTTGAAAACGCATCTCTTCAGTTTTACCCTACCTATGCAATGCTTGCAAGCAACGAAACGTTGTATTTCCATTTGACGAAAACGGGCGTAAATACGGATGGTTTAACGCTTTGGACGATTGAAATCACGAAAGCGGACGGTACGCTTGTCGGCAAGTACGAAAATCAGGTGGGCGTATCTAGGAATACCACAACGGACAGTCTTGCTGCGATTATGTTCAACGGTTTTAGCGCAACCACCTGTACGGACGGTGCGGATTTCCGTATTTACAAGAACGAAGGCGCGTGCAGTTTCTACGCAACGGAAATTTTGGGCATAGGCGAAACGGTTGGCGCAATGACTAAGCCCGACTACAGCGCGGGTACGATTGCAACGTCCGTTTTCCAGACGGGTGGACATTTGACGGATACGCCGGACGCGTACGAAGGCGATAAACCTGCAGGTTTTGCCACGGTTACTGCGTTTGAAACGAAGGAAAATAACGAAGCTGAATTAAATTACTCCAACTGGAACACTACCGTTCTTACCGATTATAGACAGGTTTGGTTTGCTGTAAAAGGAAGTTCCATCGGTACAAACGCAATGCCTGGTTGGGCTCAGACAACACATAACGACGTTTGGTTGTATTTCTATTTGCAACAAAACGACGATGGTACTTGGAACTTTAGAATTCTTAAAGACGGCAAAGTTTTCTATTCGTCGAATAACCAAATCGGTACGGAACAAAACGGTAGGGGTGATTCCCAGCCAGTCAACAGTATCTATGCGATTTTGCGTGGCAACTTCGCGAATCCTCCTGCGGACGGCGGTGCAATCCGTTTGGATATCAAAGACAAAACCGGCGGTCAGAAACTCTATTGCACCGAAGTAAAAGCAATCCGTATGGATGGCGAAGAAATTCCTGAAATCGAAGTTCCCGAAGGAACTGATACGTATGATACGTACAAGGTAAAGGTAACGGGCACGTCTTTCGGTGTTTATCTTGCCACTAACGCAGTGAAAAACAACGACGTCGGCGACGTAACCATCAGTGGATTTAACTCGGTAGAACGTTACGATTCTTCCACGGATTGGACGGACGTTTTGGCGGCGGCAACGGCGTTTAACTTCCGTGACGTACTTACGAATTACAGTGAAGTTTGGTTTGCTTACAAGTTGGAAAATTGCTATATTCAAACGTTCCCCAGCTGGGGTAAACTTATCGGCGACCAAGTCGTATACTTCCACTTGACGCAATCGGGCACGGATTCTGAAGGCGTAACGCTTTGGACGATTGAAATTAGCGACCAAACGGGCAAAGTAGTTGGTACGTACCTTAATCAAAAGGGTAACAGTGGGAACATCGGCACGGCGGACACGCTGGCTGCAATCTTCTACGACGGCTTTAACGATACCAAATGTACGGATGGTCAAGATTTCCGTTTCCGCAAGACGGATACGTCTAAAATTGCAACCGTCTACGCGACGGAAATTTTGGCAGCGCCCAAGACGGCAAGCGCGACGAAGGCAATGCCTTCCACGGCAACCATTATGGACTCGCCCGTGCATACGCATTTTACGTCTGCACAGGCAAGCTATGCACAAATCACGAAGAACACCGACCTTGCAGGTGTAACCGCGCCTGCTGGGTTTAACACCGTAACGCGCCTTGACGCAATGGCAAAATGGGGCAAAAACGTAGTGCTCAACTCGAGTGCAAATTCTTGGGTGGCAAAAGACGTTTCCCTTTACGGCGAAGTTTGGTTTAAGGTAAAAGGCGCAAACGTTTCGTTTGCCTTGGAAGGCAAGGGTGAAGCTATTACGGACAGCTGGGTGCTTTATCGTGCAGAACAAACGTCGGACGGTGTATGGGCGGTGGAAATGTCCATCGGCGGAAAGTCTGTCTCGACGATTACGAAGACGGTTAACCCTGCAAACTTGTACGACTTAGGCATCCGCATTAAGTCGTTGGCGAACGAAGGCGTTTCTATTTACGTCACGGAAGTACGCGCAACGCAAAAAACTTGGGGTGAAAGGGTGATTTGGTCGGCAATGGATTATTCTAAGCCTTCCAACGCATTAGAAGTGCCTTACGGCTTTACGCAAGTTTACGAAAGAACGGACTTTAACGACTATTTTGCGAAGATGAATTTGTCCAACACGGAATATACACAGCTTCGCTTTGCAATGCTCCACAGTGGCAATCTGTACGTCGACGAAGGACGTACACGTTCGATTTCGACCAATCTTTCCAACACCACGACGATGTATCTCGTTACGTTGGACAGGACGGAAAACGGTTGGGCGGTTACGATGGATTGTAAGACGTACGCAAGCTCTGGCAGTACGAACAATTACACGTTTACGTCTACTGGCAACAGTTTGTACGAAATCTTCAAGGCGTTCAACGTGTGGAGCGGTGTAACCGTCTACACGACGGAAGTACGTGGCCCGAGCGAGCACGTACACGCACACGCACAATATGTTTCTACGGGCGCAGGCACGCACAACAGCGTATGTTTCTGTGGCGGCGTCATCGCAACGCAAACCTGTTCCGGTGGCAAAGCAACGTGTACGCAAAAGGCGGTTTGCGACGTATGTAAAACGGCTTACGGTACGACGAATAGTAGTGTACATACGCAGGGTACGACGGTGGTTGTAAACGGCAACGACACGCATACGGAGAAATACCTTTGCTGTGGAACGGTTGTAGGTACGACGTCCTGCTACGGTGGTACGGCAGATTGTGAAAACAAGGCGGTATGTACGGTATGTGGCGACCCCTACGGCGACGTTTACCACGCATGCGAGTGGGTGAAAGGCGAATACAAGTGTACGGTTTGTGGCACGGTATTCGAAAGCGTAAGAGAAGAAATTATTATTGCTCAAACGACGATTGATGAAAGCAAGGGTAACCTTATCAAAAATGCGGATTTGGGCGGTGTAACCGCGCCGACAGGCTATACGACGATTGTCCGTTACGACGAAGGCTCGTGGAAATCTGGTGTTTTTTCGGACGGATTTATTAACACCGACCTTTCGGGATATACAAGCGTTCGTTTTGCATGGAAGGCAATCGGCGTAACCTTGATTTTGAGAAGTGTTACTAATCATGATTGGAAGACGGTCACCGACGGTCAGTGGATATTCTTTGAATTGACGCAAAATAACGACGGTACGTGGAACATTGTCATTTATGGAGAAAACGGCACGGTTCTCAACACGCTTACTAACCAAGTCGGTTCAAACCTTAAACAGTTGACCTATGACAACGGCAATAGCGCAAATGGTGGCTATGGGGATACGGTGAACGGGGACGGCGGTACGATTTATATGAACCGCACCAGCACCGTTACCTTCTATACGACGCAACTTTTGGGCTTAAAGAAACACGACCATTTCAACGATAGCTACGTTTACAACGAAGACGGCACGCATACGGGCGTATGTTTCTGTGGCGAAATCGTGACGGAAAACGAAGCTTGTCGTGGCAACGCAAGAGACGACGGCAACTGTGGTAAGCCCGTTTGCGAAATTTGTAATCACGTCTACGGTACGGCGCAACACGCAGGCGAGTTTGCTTGGAACGAAGACAACGAATACGCATGTAGCGTTTGTAACGAAGCAATGGCAAGTATTACCACCGATATCGGCTCGCAATATTTGGTATTAAATGAAAACGCGTCGGCTTTGGAACTTAGCGGTTCGTATCGTGGCGGTATTACGCCGATTAGCGTTGCGGAAGCGTTCAGCGATACGACGTATACCATAAAGAGCGCGACGTTTAACGGCGCTTCGACGACGGCAACCAAGACGGCGGATTCGTTTGAAGTAAAAATCAGCAAATCGGGTATCACCAACGCCGTTTACGGAGAAAAGCCGTTGACCTTGACCGTGGAATTCTACGGCAAAGAATTTACTATTAACGCGCCCGTCATCGTCGTAACGAATAAGATTACGACGAACGAAGGTATGCAAAACATGAGATACGTCCTTCGTGGCGCAAATCTTGACGACACGGGTATGAAAGGGCAAGGGTATTACTTGCTTGGCAATGACATAGCGATGTCGCATAGTACGGTATATACTTTTGGTATCAGTTCGACGCCGTTTGTGGGTACGTTTGACGGCAACGGCTATACGCTTGGTGGTTTTTACTCCCATTTGTGGTTTGATGCTGCAGGTTACGTATTCCAAGACAAGCGTGTCGCAGATATGGATACGGCGGGTAATCCTAGGCCGGATTATAAGCAGGGGCTTGAAGCTTCGCTTTTCGGTATCGTAAACGGTACGATTAAAAACGTTTCCTTGAAGGACATCCGTATGGGTGTTTATACAAACTACGTGCACTCTGGTTCTGGTACGATTGAAAACGTATACGTAAAACCTTTCGGTATTCAAGCGCACGTGAGCACTTATGCCTCGATGTTCTTTGCATACGGTCATTTGACGGGCAAAGACTCCCACGGGGTTTCGCACTTTGGCGCAGGTACGCTTAAAAACGTCGTTATCGATTTGGCAGGTCAGGCAAACGCAGTCGTGAACAAGTGGATTGCAACGGGTAATTTCTCTGCCCCTAATGCTTTGTTCCCTGCGGCAATCGGTAGAAACTTCTCGGCGCAAAACGTCGCTATCTACGGGTTTGACTACGAGTACGCAACGTCTACCGACGGTAACGTTTACAAAGATAGCAAGGGCGCAAACGACGGTAGAGAAGCTGGTATCTACGCAACCTATGCAAACCTTAACGGTACGGCAAAGGAAGGCGAACAAGACAACGGCGGTTATTTCGCGATTTCGCAACTTGACCCTAGTATTTGGAAGGTTGTAAAAGGCGTTCCTATGCTGAAAAACTTCAACGCAACCGTTGGCGAAGGCGTGGACGGTTATCAGCCTGCAAAGGGTGCGGACGATAACGTCGTTTATGCAAACGGGACGACGGAATACTACGTTGCTTGGGATTGGGCTACCGTAACGCAAGCGAAGTTCGACGCATTTGCGTGGGTAAGCAACGCGGTTTACCTTTCGACGGGCGCGTCGCTGAAAGCAGGCGTTATGGACGTCAATGCGGAAGACGCGAAACAAATCATCGTCGGTACGTACGCTGAATACGGCGAATATCTTGAAAACACGTTGTCGATTGAAGAAGATTCGCGTTTGAACTACGGCGTTTACGTAGAAGACAAGACGATTTATCTGCTTGGCGAAAACGACGAAGGTATTATGTATGCCGCGCAGGCGTTTGCAAGAAATGCGTTTGGGTACAGCGAACTGACCTCTAACGAATACCACTACTTCGATACCAGGGAAGAAATCATCGAAATTTCTACCGACGATTATGAAACGGCGGTTTCGTTTGAAAAACGTAGGGCTGGTATGGCGTTAGAATCGATGACGTCCATGGGCTTCTCGATGGCTTCGCCGTATACGCAATACGTAGGTATGCACAACGCGCTTGACTACTTCTACGACTTTACGACAAACGAAAACGGCGTAACCGTAGCGACGATTAAGCCGACTTATCAAGGGAACGCTAACGTGGTTAGCCATACACATGAAGACGAGACGCTTTCGAAGGCGTATTCGCAGATTTGTTATTTGCGTGATATTCACTCGAAAGTGGCTTGGGTTGCAAATATCATTTCGGCACAAAAGACGGCGAACCCTTCGATGACGACAATCAACTTCCAAATCGAAGACAACACCTATTTCTGTACGTGTGATTACTGTAACGCATACAGCACGCCTACGATTCCTCAGTTGATTTTCTTGAACGAACTTGCAACGAAGTTGGATGCAATGGGCGTAGACGTTGACGTGGAATTCTTTGCGTACAACAAGTTCCAACCTTCGCCTGTTTTGATAAATGGTTTGGCAGGCAATTGGGGTGGTTACACGTACAACGGAAAGAGCTCGTCGACCAACTACAACGACGAGGCAACTTTGGCAAAGCATAAAACCGAGTTGAACCTTTCGTCGTATGAAGTTCTTACGAAAACGTTGACGTACATCAACAACCAAGGCGTTGAAAAATCGAAGACGGTAAAATTGTTGAAGGCGCACGAAGACCTTCGCTTGTACTGGACCAGTCACAAGTTGTACCACTCCTTCGATTTGACCGACCCGATGAACGAAGAATTCTACTTCTACTTGCTTGGTTGGATTGAAGCGTTGGGTGGCGGTAAAGAAGGCGCAAGCAAGATTGACTTGTTCTTGTATAACACCTATTATCGCGACTACTTCTTGCCTATGAATACTTGGAAATATCAAGTGTCTTGGTACAACACCTTCTCTTCGCTTGGTATTACAAACTACGTTTCCAACCTGGGCATCGCTGGTTGGGCAACCCCGAAAAACGACCCGACGGTGTTGACGGCGTTCGCTTCGTTTAAGGCATACATCGACTCCCGTTCGATGCAAGACGCGTCCGCCACGTACGAGCAGATTAAGAAGGAATACTTCTCGCCTACCGGTTATTACGGCGCGGCAGGCCCGATAATGGAAGATTACTTTGACGAACTTGTAGAAGCGTTAGAATCGAAGAAGACGGGTGGCTCGGCGCAAGTTACTTCGGATACGACGAAGATACACTGGTTGTATTTAGAGGCACGATACGATTTTGACGATGCGGCTTACTGGCGTCAGGCAAATTATAACGGGTTCTATGGTTTGAACGCGGGTATGTTTATGTACCAAGGTCAGCTTACAATTGGTACTAAGAAAACGATTAAAGGTCTTAACGACGTATATAAGCACTCTAAATACGCTACGCAACAGGAAACGTTAGAACAATGGTTTACGTACTGTTCGCAAGCATTTACGACGGTAGGAGATAACGCGAAGTATCAAAAACGCGTTATGGTCGAAGCCATCTTCCCTGAATACGCGTACAACTGCCTGTACACCACGTATCAAACGGATATGATAAAAGACGATTATGGCAATATAAGCGGTTCGGCATCCGTGAAGTATGTGCCTACGGACAGAGACGTGTTCACGAGAGACTATCAAGCGTTCTATAACCACTTGATTTGGCTTAAGCAACCTGACACGCAGACTGCGCAGTACGTCATTAGACCTTCCGAGTTCTTTACTCTCGACTCGAAGGATGCAAGCGGAAAGATGCAACTTAGCGCCGTTTATCGTCCGTCCAAAACCTATTCCTTGTACGCATCGGCGTTCAAGAATTGGGGCGTAACGTTCTAACACAACGAATTGTCGGAAAAACCTGCCTCCGCGTCACGCGGAGGCAGGGGAAACCGCAAGGAACACAAAAGGAAAAGAAACGGCGCTATGCGTGCGCGCACGTACGTCGTAATAAATAAGATATATTGTAAGGAGAAAAAAATATGAAAAAGAATCTTTTTAAGAGAGCTTTGACGTTGGCACTTTGCGCGACGACGGCATTTTCCATTGTCGGTTGCGGTGGTGGTGCAGACGAAGAGGAAAGTTCTGGTACGCCGGTAAAAGAAGTCGACGCATCGAAAACGCAACTTAGCGCGGTATTCTTTAACTCTGGTTATGGCGACAAGTGGGCGTACGAGCTTGCGGCGGCTTTCGAAGAAGCGGTAAAAGATATTCCCTTTGAAGAAGGAAAAATGGGCGTTCAGGTACACCCGAAGGGTGAACAAACGGTTGATTATACTGCACAGCAGGTCAAGACGGGCGATTTCGATATCTACTTTTTAGAATCACCTTCCGACTACAACAACATGTTGGCGACCAAGGCGTTTGAACCGCTTGATTCGATTGTCAACGAAGTCAGTCCTTTCGACGGAAAGAAGATTGTAGACAAAATGACGGAACAGCAAAAGTCGTTCTTCAACTACAACCACGCAACGGACGGTCAGCACTACTATACGCTTCCCCATTACGCCGGTAACTACAGCATCATTTACAACGTCGATTTGTTTGATGCAAACAATTTCTATTTCGCGGAAACTCCCGACGAAGAAGACGGCAACAGATTGATTGCCCCCGGCAGAGAAACCAAGAGCGCCGGCCCCGACGGTAAGAAGGGGACGAGCGATGACGGTTTGCCCACGACGTACGAAGAATTTTTCTATCTTTGCGGTGAAATCAACGCAAACGGTATAGACCCTATCTGTTTCCCCGGTAAATATGCAAACCAACATCTTTCGCTGGTTATGGAAAGTTTGGCTGCCGCATACGAAGGCGCGGAACAAATGAACTTGAACTACACGTTCGACGGTATGGCAAAGAACTTGATTCAGGTAAATGCCGACGGCTCGCCTAAGTTGGACGCAAGCGGTAACCCTATCTTCGACCAAGAAGACCTTAAAATCACGTCCGACAACGCGTACAACTTGTCCCGTCAGGCAGGTTGGTACTATGCGTTCCAGTTTATGGAAACGGTACTTGGTAACGACAAATACTACAACGAAATCGACGGTCAAAACACTGGTGTTACGCATAAGATGATGGAACAAGGTTTCCTTGAATACGGCAAACTCGGTATTGCGGAAAGCGCGATGCTCCTTGATGGTACGTGGTGGCAAATGGACGCTGAGGCAACCTTCGACAGAATGGCTAAGGAAGACGCGAAGTGGTCGAAAGAAAACCGTAGATTTGGTTTGATGACCTTGCCTCAGCCTACGAAAGCGGAAGCTGACAAGGTTGCAAGAGGGGAAAAGAAACCCGTATTCTTAGACTATCTTATGTCTTGTTCGGGCGTAAAAGTCGGCTTGCCCGAAGGCAAGAAGCAAGCGGCGCTTTCCTTCATCCAGTACACCTACTCCGACCAAGCAATGGCAGAATTCACCTATTCGACGGGCGCGCCTATCGGTATGGACTATAAAGAAGCAATTGACAAAACCAAGCTTAACCCTTGGGAAACAAGCGTCGTAGAATATATGGAAAAAGCGGACATCGTTTACCAGGTGTCGGCGAATCCGCACTATCAAAGAAACTGGTCTTTCTTGAGAGGTACAAACAAGTTTAAGCCTTCCGTCGGCTCGATTGAAACCGCAGTTTGGACGGCAACCTATAAGGCGGGCGATTTCTTCAAATCCTTCCAGTCTCACTATAAAGGACTTGCGTGGGCAAACGCATAATAAGGAGCATTTATGAGCACGAAGAGAAAAGTAGGTTTGGGTCAAAACAACGCCAAAAGTAGGCTGTTTTATGCAACGATGGCGTTGATTCCCACCTTACAATTTTTGATGTTTTGGGTGTACGTAAACATCAATTCGTTTACGCTTGCGTTCAAAGCGTTCCCTACGGGGATTGCAACGGAATACGAAATGAGTTGGTACAACTTCAAAATTTGGTTTGTTGAGGGGCACGTCTTGGCAGAGCAACTTGGCCCTGCCTTGAAGGTTTCCTTGAAATCGTACGCACTCAGTTTCGTTACGGCGGTGCCTTTGGGTTTGTTCTTCTCGTACTATATGTTTAAGAAACTGCCTGGGTCTAAGCTGTTCCGTATCCTGTTGTTTATGCCCTCGATTCTTTCGGGCGCGGTTTTGGCGACCATTTACGTAGAATTCACGACAAACGCCATCGGCGGTAGATTTGGTATCGCACAGTCGGTGTTTGGAAAACCTGTCAATTTTTGGAGAGGGGCAAACGCAAATCCCTATTTCATGATGATTTTCTTCTCCATCTTCGCAAGTTTTGGTACAAGCGTATTGATGTACACCAACAAGATGGACTCAATTGAGCCGGAAATGATTGAATCGGCGCATCTTGACGGTGCAAGCGGTATCAAAGAATTTTGGTACATCGTATTTCCGCAGGCGTTCTCCATCGTGCAGGTGTTCCTGCTTACGGGCTTTGCAGGCATCTTCACCAACCAGTACAACTGCATGATGTTGTTTGGCGAAGGTCAGTTGTCCGAGGAAATTCAACCCGTCGGCTACCTTTTGTGGCGCGGTGTAAGAAACGCAGGTCAAAACGTAACGCAGATGGGCTTTTACGCGGCTCTTGGTCTTATGATTACGTTCGTGCTTGCTCCGCTTACGTTCTTGCTTCGTTGGGGACTTGAAAAAGTCGGTTGGAAGGAAGAGTAAGGAGGTGAAAATATGAGTAAGAAAAAGACTTTACGCGAAGGATTTTCGCCCCTTACGATTACTATGCTCGTGTTGCTTTGTATCTACGTTTTAGCCCTGTTTATCTTGATGCTTTGGGCGTTTATGCAGATATTTAAGCCACCGCATTTGTTTATGACGAAACCTATTTGGTTTCCTTCTTTCGACGATTTTACCTTGGATAATTTTAGGGCAATGGTTGCCTACACCAACGAGAAATGGATGCCGGCATCGGCAAAAACGGACAAGGTAAGTTTCGTTGAAATTATCATCAACACCATCGTGTACGCAGGTGGCGGTGCGTTTGTACATACGCTTGCTATGTGTATTATGGCGTACCTTGCAGGCAGATACGCGTATTTCTATTCGAAGATTGTCTACACCGTGGTTATCGTCGTTATGATTGTACCCATCGTCGGCTCGCAAATGTCGGAAATTCAAATGCTCAACGCCATCGGCTTGTACGATACGCGTTTTGGGTTCTTGATTTTGAAGGCGGGTTTCGTGGGGATGCATTTCTTGATATTCTATGCAACGTTTAGAGGTATCCCGATGACGTATTCGGAAGCGGCGATGATTGACGGCGCAAGCGACTGGTGCATCATGTTCAAAATTTGCATGCCACTTGTTTTGAACGTGTTTATGACGATTTTGCTGATTAACTTTATCCAGTTCTGGAACGATTATCAGATGGCGCTTTTGTATATGCCCAGTTATCCGACGCTTGCGTATTTCTTGTACACGGTACAAACGTACGGACAAAACGTATCCGTTCGCGGAAGCATCATCAGTACGTCGGTGTCTACGGTAAAAATGACGACGACGTTCACGTTAATGGTGCCTATTCTGATTGTCTTTATCCTGTTGCACGAAAAGTTGATGGGGAACTTGTCCATCGGCGGGATTAAAGGATAAACGAGAAGAAAAAAATAAGGAGTTAGAAAATGAAAAAAAGATTATGGATTGCTTCCATCTTGGCTGGACTGTCCGTAACCGCGGCAATAGGTGGCGTTTCGGTTGTCAACGAACAACCGTTCGTTACCGCGTCGGCGGAAACGTGGACGGTAGCTTCGATGGACAAGAAGTACCTTTACGGAACGACGTTCTCCGCGCCTGAAGCGAAGGTGGAAGTCAACGGTAAAGAGGCGACGGCTACCGCAAGCGTTACTTATCCCAACGGCTTGGTAACCACCGCGGAAAACGTAGAGCTTAACCAAGAAGGTACGTATACGGTCACCTACCGCGCAGTTGCGGACGGGGTGCATTGCGTGGAAGAAAAATACTTCTTCGTAGAAGCGAAGGCGTATTTGACGCAAAAGGAGGAAAGTAGCGTAGAGTACGGTACGTACACGGGGCACGGCGCAAACACGAAGGGCTTAATCGTACGTTTGGCAAAGGGCGATACGCTTACCTTCTCCCAACTTATTGATTTCTCTAAACTTTCGCCGACTACGCCTCTTGGCGAGTGGTTCGCTACGCCCGACTCGGTTGGCGCGCTCGACTTTGCGGCGCTTACCTTCACGTTCACGGACGCGGTTGACCCTTCGCACTACATCAGCTTTAAGACGACGCCTTATGACGCGCGTGACCGCGGTGTAAATACGTCGTATACGACGGTTGCGGGCGACGGTCAGTCGTTTAAGGGATTAGACGGCAGTGCGTACAACTCCCGTGGGTCGTCAGGCACACACTCGTTCGTTGCACAGCGACACGAAAACGACGGATGGACGGGACCTTTAGAAACGTTGGCGCCTGGTAAGTTCGTTATGCGTATGTTTTACGATACGAAAACGATGGAAGCGTTCACCAGCAACTGGAACGGCTCTCCTAAGCATATTGCGTATTTGAACGACTTGTCGGTATTTGAAAGCGTTTGGCAAGGTCTTCCCAGCGGTCAGGCAAGATTGACGGTTACCGCGGACGATTATATGAGCAAGACGGCGAACTTCGTCATCAAAAGCGTGTACTGCATCGATGACTTGTCCGCAACGAGATTTGACGAAAAGGGCGCGCCCGAACTTAGTATTGCGATGTCTCAAGACGAAATGCCCACGGGCGAAGTTGGCAGGGCGTACAAAGTTCCCGAAGTAACCGCGTTTGACTATTACTCAGGCGATTGCGTCGTATCCACGAAGATTTATCGTGACTACGCTTCTGCAAATCCTATCAGCGTAGGGCTTGTCAACGGCGCGTTTACGCCGACGGTTGCAGGCTGGTATACGGTGGAATATAGCTCGGTAGATATGCTCGGCAACGAAGTGTATGAAACGCGTAGCGTATACGTTTCGGATGACCTTGGCGACATCACGATTGCGATGCCTACGTTGCCTTCCGAGGTCGACCTTGGCACGTTCGTGTCGACGCCCGTGGCGACGTACGCAGGCGACTGTGGTTTGGCGAGCTTGAAGATTACGGCAAGCCTTGGCGACGAAACGATTGAATTGAAAGACGGCTTTATTCCTGAAAAGGAAGGCGATTGGAAAATTACGTACACCGTAACCGATTACGTCGGTAGGGTAGGTACGGCGGAACACGTCGTAACGGCAAAGAAGACGAACGTAGCCCAACTTATGGGTGCGATTGTATTGCCCAAGGTTTTCCTTTCCGATTCCGCGTACGTATTACCGCAAATATATGCGAAAGATTATTCGACGGGCGTGATGGAAACCAAGCCTTGTACGGTGGTTGTAACCGATAAAAACGGCGACAAGACGTACAAGCCCGGTGATACGTTTACCCCTTCCGTTGTGGTAAACGGCGACAAAGTCAAGGTAAGCTATCAATACAACGGACAGGTGCTTCAGGAAAAAGAAGTTCCGACGATTCTTGCCGTTGAAAAGGCTAAGGTTTCGGGTAGAAATTATCTTTACGGCACAGGGTTTACGTCTTCGTTTAAGGATGCCGAAGGCAACTTCCTCGACGACGGTATTATGGTAACGGCAGACGCGGAAAGCGCGTCTTGCGGTTGGATGTTTGCCACGAAACAGCTCTTTGAAGATTTGCTTATCGAATTCCAAGGCGACAAGGCGCGCACCACGTTCGGCGCATTGAAGATTACGCTTGTAGACGTCACGGACGACGACGTAAAAGTCAGCTTGACGATTACGGCAAAAGAAACGGGCGCGACGATTACGACGGGTGAAAGTAGCGCCGAAGCATCGACGTCGATTGTTACGGACGGCAGTTATAAAGTTGCGTATAAAAACGGCAGATTCTACTTTAACGACGTCAACATAAAAGCGGAAACGACGGAAGATGGCGAAGCGTTTGAAGGCTTTAATTCTGAATTCGTTTACGTTTACGTAGATATGCTCGAGGCACAAGAAGGCTCGTCGTATAAACTTCTTTCGATGGCGCGTTCTAACCTTTCGAGAAGAAACCTTGAAGTGTTTAAGCCGATTATTCAAACCAAGGGCGATTTGAAAGGTGAAAGGGGCATCAACGAAATTTTGGAAGTTTACTCTGCAGTTGCACACGATACGTTTGCACCTTTGTCCGAGCTCACGGTTACGGTAATGAAACCCGACGGCTCGATTGCAACGGACGTAGACGGCGTAAAACTTGAAAAAGTGTCCCCTGACAGGTCCTATTTCGTGCAATTGTCGCATTACGGCAACTATAAAGTCGTGTACGACACCGTGGAAACGGACTGGGTAGGCGAAAATAAATTCTCGCTGGTAAACACGATTTTCGTCATCGATGCAATTCGTCCCCAGGCGGTATTCCTTAACGCGACGCAGACGACGGCAAAAGTCGGCGATACGCTGGTTATGCCCGACGTTGCGGTAAGAGATAACGTATCCGCGGTAGAAAATATTTCGATTACGCGTGGCGTACTTTGTCCCAACGGCAAGTACTGGAGATTTGCATCCAACAAAAACGCGATTAAGTGCACGCAGGAAGGCGACTACGTATTCTCTGCATACGTGTACGACGAACGTGGCAACTACACGGTCATCAAGCATACCATTACGGTAACGAAATAAGGAGGTAGAAAAGTTATGAAATTAAAAAGATTAACGGCGTTGTTTTTAGTAACGTTTTCCCTTTTCGCGTCCTTTGGTGCGTTTGGTTGTAAGGATGATAACGAGGGCGATAACTCGTCTTCCGATTCGACGACGCAAGACCCTGCGATTATGGGTGTCATTAACGACCCTGAAAACCACTACGTTGAAGGCACGCTCCACGAAGTTGACGTCGACTTTGAAAACCCCGTTTCCGATTTCGTGACGAACGGTAAGACGGATTACAAAATCGTTTTGAACGACGAAGACGGTAAAACGAGTCGTGGCGCAGGTTTCATTGCCGCTCAGCTTGCGGTGGCGTCCGGCGCGATGATAGAAACGGTTTCCATCGAGCAAATTTCGTCGGTGGACGAAAACACGCAATACATCCTTTTTAACTGTATTGAAGAATTTGAAGAACTCGGTTATGAAATGCCTTCTTTCGAAGAGATTGGCGCGTCTGGGTTCCAAATCGTTACGGTAGGTAAAAACGTGTTCATTAACGCGTACGAACAAGAAGGCTACAGCCTTAGCTCGGTGCTTTTCCTTCGCTACGTACTTGGCTATGATATGCTTTCGGAAGACACGGTTATCTATGAAAACAAGGCGGAAAAAATGCCTGCAATGGACGTTGTCGAACGCCCTGACTATGATTTCAGAAACCAAGGTGGTTCGGCAACCCAAACGGAAGTTTTCGGCATGGGATACAGCCAAGGCGCGTGGATGATTCACCACGAAGGTAATCCCGGCGACGCTGGTTCGATGCACGGTTGGAATTCCTTCATTAGTAAGGCGGAAGCAAAGGCAAACCCCGATTGGGCGTCCCCCGACGCGTTCCAAAATCAGCCTTGTTACTACGCGCGTGGTAATAAGGAAAGATTTAAGGCAATGTTAGACCATTGTATCGAACGTACGATTACGATTCTTAAAATGAATCCTACGGAAAGCGACAACATTACGTTGATGGGTCAAAACGACACCGCGCTAAACAATACGGTGGAAATGTGTTCGTGTGCCGCGTGTAAGGCGTCGTTTGACTACTATGGTTCGACGACGGCAGGCGCGTGGATGTCGTTCTGCAACCGTATCGCAGTCAACGTAGACGAGTGGCTTGCATCGGATGAAGCCATCAGTTTCTTTGGTAAAAAGAGAAACGTAAGATATATGCAACTCGTATACCACTCCCAGGCAGCTCCCCCCGCGGAAAAGGATGCGGACGGCAACTACGTATTGGTTGACGGCAAGGGTGTGCCTATGAAGGAAATGTGGTTCAATGAACAGGGCGAAGCGGAAGATTGGCCTGAAGAATTGGCGTATGGCATTACGGAAGAACAGCTCTACTACGCAAACCACGTAGACAGCATTTGGGCGCCTTCCCGTGCGGATTTCACGCACAGTTTCTACGAAGGAAATAACCAAGGCTTTAAGACGATGGCAGAGCTTTGGTCTGGGTTTAGAAAAGAAGGCGACGACAGTTCGAGATTCCACGTTTGGTTGTATTCGCAAAACTTTAGAAACTATATGTATCCCCAAAACACCTTTGACAGTGATTACGAATCGTTTAGATTCCATAAGACGTTGGGTGTAAGTACGGGGTTTAGCCAACACGTTAATGGCAACGAAAATAATCCTGGTTTCACGGCGCTTAGATTGTACTTGCACTCAAAAATGCTCTTTGACGTCAACAGTGATTATATGCACTACCTGAAAAAGTTCTTCACCCACTACTACGGTATCGTTGGCGACGAAATGTACGATTACTTCAACGAAGTGATGACGTATCGTCGTACGATTGAAGAGGCGCATAATGTTCCCGGCAGTACGCAGGCTGACGTGCTCGGCAATGCGGAATACTGGCCCCAGGGTATGTTACAACAATGGTGGAATAAGCTGGACGAACTGTTGGCAGTTGTGGAAAACGAGTATAGAACAAGCGATTACGAAAAGTATTTGGTGATTAGAGAACATCTTCTTACGGAAACGTTGTTCCCCCGTTTCGCGCTTTGCAATACGTACGCGGATTACTACTCCGAAACGGAGCTTAAGGAAATGCGTAAATCGTTTATCGAAGACTTCTACGCGCTTGGCAACGTATACCACAAAGAAAGCCATCCGTTGACGGAAGTTACCAGCGAATGGGATTTGACGTAAAAGAAGGAGGACGACAATGAAAAAATTCAAAGCATTATTTTTAAGTATTGCTCTTTCTCTTACTTTTGCAACGGCATTGACGGCGGTTGGTTGTAGCGGTTGTGGCGAGGAAGGAGACGTTTCGTCTTCTTCCGTCGGTACGTCTTTGGACAGCTCGATTGATTTCGGCGAAGAACAAAGCCCCGTTTCCATCCGTTTCGTGCAAGGTCAAGTCAACGTAAAACAGTACGAAGACGTTGCATTAGAATTAATGGTAAAAGGAACGAGCCAAAAAGTCGTATACACGTCGTCGGATGAAACGGTGGCAACCGTAGATGAAAATGGTGTCGTTACGGCGAAAGATAAGGTTGCTACGGCAACCATTACGGCAACGGTAGAAGGCATCAGCGCAAGCTGTGTCGTCAACGTTGAAAAATCTCCTTACGCGCCTGAAATCGTTTGCAATCAAAGAGAATATACGATTGAAGACGGCGAAGTTTTGAAATTCAGCGTGGATACGGAGTGGAATAAAACGCCGGTTGAAGAAAACGTAACGTACGCGGTTTCCTTCGCGGAAGATTCGCTTTTGGCAAAGGCAAGCATTGCCGTTACGGGCAACGAAATTACGGTAACGAGCGCGGGCGTAGAATCGTTCAACGTCATCGTTTCCACCACCGTACGCGGTATTTACACCAGCAAGAGTATTCAAGTAAACGTCATAAAGGCGAAGTTGAAGATTCAACCAACTTCCGCGATTTTTGCCCCGAGCAAGGAAGGGTTTAAGACGAGTATTTCTACCACGAGCGAGTTCGAAAGCGATTACGTAAACAGCCGTTCGCTTGACTTTATCGTCGTAAAGGGCTCGGAAAAGCTTGAAACCGTCGATATCGATTGGTCGCTTAGCAAAGAAGCTAACGGTCTTGTAAAAATTCAAGACGGCAACGTCATCGGTCAAAAACGCGGTACGGCGCAAATTAAGGGTACGGCAACGCATAACGGCGAAACGGCGGAAGTGCAAATCGTTTGCGAAGTAATTCCCCCGGAGGCGCACCTGGAAGAAACGACGGTGCTGGACGTTAGCAGACTGACCCGTTACACCGTACAAGGCGAGTTGTTGGGGACGTTGCAGGATGCGGAATTCCAAGGCAAAAAAGTTACGACTGCCGTCCGTGGTAAGAATTTGATGTTCGATAAATCGGCGTTCACTAAAAAGGCAAGCCTTCTTGGTAATCAGCAGTTGGTTATCAATACGGACATCGTGCGTTATACGATGGACGTGGAAGTGTATACGATGATTATCAAGGACGCGCAGGACCTTAGAGATATGAAGACGCACGCGGCGACGGACGATACCGAGTGGTCGATTCGTTTTGAAGAAGAAAGAAATTCTCAATTCTTCGACGGCTATTTCATTTTAGGCAACGACATCGCGTTTAACGACGTCATTGAATCGTTCACCAACACCGGCACCGTATGGGGCGTACAGGGCAAGGAATTGGACTACTCGAGAGGTTTCAAGGGTGTGTTCGATGGCAGAGGCTACACCATAGACGGGCTGGAATCTTGTTATAACAAGTACGCGGAAACACAAAGCGGTGGTATCTTTGGTTATTTGGCGCGGGAAGGCGTCGTGAAAAACGTAACCTTTACCAACGCGGTACTTCGCGGACTGAACGGTTTTATTTGCGCGTACGGTGACGGTTTAATTGAAAACGTCGTCGTTTCGTACAAGAAAATCGGTGGCGACGTTAAGGTAAGCGACGTGCTTGGCACGGGCGAAGATTATCGCGCTATGGCAACCTTCTTCTCGCGTGGTGCAGGTGTAAATGCAACCGTTAAAAACTGTATCGTAGACGCGTCTATGGCGGAAATTTCTTACGAAACGGCGATTTATGAAAAGACGGGCGTGGAAGAGTGCGATTTGAACTTGTTTGGTAAAGCAGTCAACGTTGTCGGCTCGTACGTGCTTTGTTCGGATGCGAAGGTTTTAGAGCACGCAGGCAACGCAACCAAACTTAGCGGTTTTGCTGAGCTTAGCCAACAGGCGAGCGTCTTTGAAGACTACGATAAAGAACTTTGGCAATTCGTAAACGGCACGCCGATGCTTACGAGTATGGCGACGGCGTCCCAAACCGTTACTTCGTTGCAATTCGTAGACACGAAAGACACGTTGTTTGGCGGGTTTTCGATGCCGGTGCGTTTGGATAATCCTTACGTAGAAATTGAAGTGAGCGACGTTGCGGGCGTATCGTATAAAAACGGTATTCTTACGGCGACGGACGAGGCGAAAGGCGAACAAGTCACCTTGACGGCGAAATTGTTGATGAATCCTGGCGTACGGGCAACGCACGTAGTAACTATCGACTGGTTTGGTGAAACGGTTGCAAAACCTACGGGCGACGTAAAAGCCGTACTTCACACCACCCCCTTCGTGGAAATTGGAGACAATTCGTGGCTGGGTGAAGAAAACTACGTTTATCTCGGCGATACGCTTATCGGTAGCGGTGCGTCCAGCTTGAAGATTGATTTCGACGCATACGGATGGAACGATTGGCGTGAAGACGTAAATGTAACCGTTGTAACGGTGAAAAACGACGTGAAGACGTGTTTTGGCGTTGCGTTGGATTTCCGTTATGATGAAACGGTAAAGGCACACGCGGAAACGATTTCCGACTCCTTCTTCCACGAAAAGGATAGCGCTTGGAGAAAAGTCTTGAAAGACGACACGTACGTGCCTGCGGAAGAAGATAAGGCAACGGGCTTTGCAAATGCGAATAAGTACAAAGCAAAGACGAAGGCAACGTTCGGCAATCCGGACGCGGAGATTTGGGGGAAGGGCGACATAGGTCACGTGCACTACATCTCCGATAATCTTTCCCAATATCGTGAAGTTTGGTTTGCAATCAAGACGGTTGGTTGTAACTTGCAGGTATATCCCAATTACGTCAATTTGATTGAAAGCGAGTGGATTTATTTCCACTTGACGCAAACGAGCGAATTCGAGTGGATGATAGAAATCAACGACGAAAACGGCGTGGTATCCTACAAGCAGGAAAAACAGATTTCGCAAGGAAGTTCAAATCCTGGCTTAAACGAAAACGCGTTGAACGCAATCTTGTACAACGGTTGGGCGCAGGCAACGGCCTATGAAGACTTTTTTGCCGTTCGTATCCATAAACCTGAGATAACTGCAATCGACTCGCTTGTTATTTATACAACGGAAGTCGTTGGTGTAAAGAAGAACTAACCTAAACAAAAGGTATAAACCGATTCAAACGGCAGGCGACTTGGAGGATACTTGTCGCCTACCGTAAAAGAAATAAAAAACTGGAGGAAAATTATGGCTAAATTTAGAAAAGCGTTGTTGCTTACGATGTCTTTGGCGATGACGTCCGCGCTTTTCACGGCTTGCTTGACGAGTGATGAAAGCTCTGAAAACAGTTCCGTAAACGCGCCTACGTCCAGCGAAGCCCCTGCATCGAGCGAAACATCGAGTGAAGTATCGAGCGAAGTATCGAGTGAAGTGTCGAGTGAAGTATCGAGCGAAGAACCTACTTCGAGTGAAGAGCCTACTTCGAGTGAAGAACCCACTTCGAGCGAAGAACCTACTTCGAGTGAAGAGCCTACTTCGAGTGATGAACCTACTTCGAGTGAAGAACCCACTTCGAGTGAAGAACCTACTTCGAGCGAAGAACCCACTTCGAGCGAAGAACCCACTTCGAGTGAAGAGCCTACTTCGAGTGAAGAGCCTACTTCGAGTGAAGAGCCTACTTCGAGCGAAGAACCTACTTCGAGTGAAGAACCCACTTCGAGCGAAGAACCTACTTCGAGCGAAGAACCCACTTCGAGTGAAGAACCCACTTCGAGTGAAGAGCCTACTTCGAGTGAAGAACCGCCCGTACAAGAAGGGGACGGCAATCTCGTGGAAACGCTTGCTTGGTACGATAGAATCAATAAAAACGTCCTTAAGGCTGACGGTAGTGCGAAGAATAACGTGAACAACTACTGGGACGGCTCTTTGGCGAGCGTTAAGGTGCAAAACCAAACGGCAGTTACCAACGGCTCTGAGTATGCAATGATGGTTAGCTTTGACCCGACTTTGATTACCGCCGAACAGGCTGCGCTTACCGACGTAGGTTATCCTGGTTGGTCGGATAATAGGTCGATGTGGGTTGGTTACACGATTTCCGTTGGCCAAGACAAAGACCTTACCGGTTATGAACTTACCATTGATATGAAGATGGTAAATATGAGCACGACAATCGTCGCTTACGCAGTTTCCAACTATGAAGGCAGTGGCAACTACGTGTTTGAGCACAGTACGGAATTGAGTTTCAAGGGCGAAGCGCTTGCGGACGGTTGGTATCGTTACGTGATTACGTTTGACGCGGAATCCTATGCGACGATGGAAGCGGAATACATCGTTTTGAGCCTTGACAATACGGCGAACGGCATCGACAAGTCGCAAGCTTCGATTGCGTACGTGGATAATGCCGTTTTGGAAGAAGTTACGTATTATACCGTAACGGTAGACGGCGAAGAATATAGCGTAAAAGAAAATACGGAATTTTCGCCCGAAACCCCTACGAAGTCGGGTTATCAGTTCAACGGTTGGGTATATAGCGACTCGGGTGAAAAAGTAACGCTTCCTTTGTTGGTGAGCGAAGACGTTGCTATCCAATCGTCGTGGACGAAGGAAATCGTTTCGTTGAAGGTAGGTCAAGAAACGAACGTCGATATTCAACAACTTCCCCAAGAATATTGGTACGATAGATACGAATTTGTCGCAAAGGCAAACAATAAGTATACGCTTTCTATATCCGGCGGTATCTTGGCGTATGAACTTCTTGACGCGTCCGACGACCTTGGCGATGAAAGTAATTTTGGTGCGCAAATCGTAGACGGTAAGGAATTCTATTTTGAAGAAGATACGACGGTTACGTTTGCCATTACCTTTGATTATGAAGCGGACGATTTCGGCGTAGGTAAAGTGAAAGTTACGTTGCATTACGACCCGAAAATTCCCGCAAACGCGGTGAAAATTGTAGACAGCGCGCTCGGTGCTTGGATGGGTGGCGGAAACTACGTGGCAAACTCCGACGTAAGTGGCGTTGCAATCCCTACAGGCTTTACGAAACTTAGCCGTA
>JAZRDK010000046.1:0-14471 GCA_045660225.1 Candidatus Scatosoma sp. | reverse complement strand
TCCCCAAAAATTAAAGAATTTTTGGGGTAACAAAAGGTCGCCGGTTCAAGTCCGGCCAGTAGCTCCAAAAAGGAAGAATCACCTTTAGGTGGTTCTTTTTTTATACTTGAATCCGTCCAGACCTGCTGATTAAAAAGACGGCGTTTAAGAAGGTATGTCAAGCAAATAAATAGCCCCGCATCCAAACGCGGGGCTATTTATTTGCTTGACTAAAAACGGATTTTTATGCTATACTCTAACTAAGGAGAAAAGCCATGAAAGAGAAGTTTTCAATAACGGGTATGACGTGTTCGGCTTGCTCGTCGGGGATTGAAAAAAACGTTTGTAAATTAAAAGGCGTAGAAAGCGCGGACGTTTCTTTGATGGGCGAAACGATGACGGTTATCTACGACGAACGTTTGCTTTCCACGGATGACGTTATCAAAGCGGTGCAGGCTTTGGGCTACGGTGCGACCATCTTCAACGAAAACGCGTCAAGGGAAAGAAAACCGCAACCAAACGCGCTGAAAAGACGTTTTTGCCTGTCTTTAATATTCTTAATCCCGTTGATGTATTTTTCCATGGGCGGTATGTTAAGCCTACCACAACCGTCGTTATGGTTAAGCGCAACCTTACAAATGGGGCTTGCGATAGGCGTGATTGCCGTTGATTTCAAGTTTTTTACAAACGGTACGAAAGCGCTTATAAAACGCGTGCCGAATATGGACACGTTGGTTGCGCTTGGCGCAGGCGTATCCTTTTTCTACAGTTTTGTTTTGACGATACTCATCTACACAGGCGCGTATGCACACGCGCACCTGTTCTACGAATCGTCCGCGATGATTTTGGCTTTGGTCACGCTTGGTAAGTGGCTGGAAGAAAAATCAAAACGGAAAACGGGCGAAGAAATAGAAAAATTGATTAAATTGATGCCAAGCACCGTTTCGATAGAACGCGACGGCGTCGAAGAAAAAATTCCTTTTGGTGAAGTGAAGGTTGGTGACGTGTTCATCGTCAAACAGGGCGAATACGTACCCGTGGACGGGAAAGTCGTAGAAGGCAACGGTTTTGTCGACCGTTCGGCGTTGACGGGCGAAAGTATGCCGATTGAAATTACGGTCGGCGACAAGGTTACGGGCGCGGACGTCGTGAAAGGCGGATACATCAAGGTCCTTGCCGAAAAGGTAGGCGCGGACACCGCGCTTTCGCAAATCGTGAAAATGGTCAAGGAAGCAGGCGAAAGTAAAGCGCCGATACAAAAGACTGCGGATAAAATTGCAGGTGTTTTCGTGCCGTTGGTTACGCTTTTAGCCGTGTTCACGTTCGTGATTTGGTTCGTTTTGACAAGGGACGTTGGCAAGTCGGCAAATTACGGTATTTGCGTGCTTGTTATTTCTTGCCCGTGTTCGCTTGGTTTGGCTACACCCGTGGCGGTTATGGCGGCAATGGGGCGCGCTATGTCGCTTGGCATTTTATATAAGGATGCGGAAGCGTTGCAAAAAGCAAAAGACGTCAACTGCGTACTCTTGGACAAAACGGCGACTTTGACGGTGGGCAAACCCAAAGTAACCGACGTAGAAATTTTCGCAAGCGATAGACTGACGATGCTCTCGCTTGCGTATGCAATAGAAACGCACTCCGCGCATCCTATTGCCGAGTGTGTCAAGGCGTTCGTTCTTTCGGAAATACGCTTACCGACCCTGCAGGTAGAAGACTACGCTTACGCAACAGGCAAGGGTACAACGGCGAATTATCAAGGCAAAACGTATCGTCTTGGAAATAGACGCTTGCTTGCAGGCGTGGACGAAACAAAGACGTACCAGTTGGAAAAAGCGTATTCTAAACAAGGCAAAACGGCGGTGTTTTTGGCGGACGAACAAAAACTTTTGGCGGTGTTTGCGGTTGCAGACACTTTGAAGGAAGAAAGCAAAGCCGTGGTTTCCGCTTTGAAGGCAAGGGGGATTCGCGTCGGTATGTTGACGGGCGACAATGAAAACGTAGCAACGTCGATTGCCGAAGCGGTGGGTATTCAAGACTACTTCGCTCAAGCCCTTCCCGAAGACAAAGTCGAGGCGGTTAAACGCGTGCAATCGGTTGGCGGTTTCGTCGCTATGGTAGGCGACGGTATCAACGACAGTCCTGCGCTTAAGCAGGCGGACGTTGGGGTTGCTATGGGTAATGGTACGGACGTCGCGTTAGAGTCTGCAGACGTTGTTTTATCGCGTGGGGATTTGCGCTTGGTTGATACCATGGTCGAGTTGAGCAAGCAAACGGTACGCAATATCAAACAAAATTTATTTTGGGCGTTTTTCTACAACTGCGTGGCAATTCCGCTCGCCGGTGGCGCGTTTGCGTTTGCAGGTATCTCGTTGACACCGATGATAGGCGCGGCTTGTATGAGCGCAAGTTCGCTATTCGTCGTTTCCAACGCGTTGCGCTTGACAAAATTTGGGAAAAAGAAGGAAAGAGAAGAGGTAAACGGTATGCAAAAGGTCTTAAAAATTGAAGGGATGATGTGCCCCCGTTGCGTGTCGCACGTTACCAAGGCGCTTGAAGGCGTTGTGGGTGTTGGAAACGTCGAAGTATCGCTGAAAAAGAAGACGGCGACGGTGAATTTGGTAGAAGACACGTCTGATGAAAGCCTAATTTCCGTGGTGGTTGACGCCGGATACGAAGTAAAAAGTGTAAAATGACAAAATTTCTCATTTTACGACGAAAGGTTTGAAAAAAGTAAGGTATTCATACGTTAACATATTCCCAACAAAACATTTGTTGGAGGTCTAGTATGTCTACTATGTTACTACTTGATAAACGCACGCAATCCCTAATTGAAGATTACGTTCCGCAAGGCGAAATCTTGGAAGGGGTTGTGTGCTTTTTTTCCGTCTTTGCCGATTATACGCGCATTAAAATTTTATCCGCGCTTGCCATCAGCGAACTTTGCGTCACCGACCTTTCAAGAATTCTTTCCATCAACCAAACGACGGTTTCGCACCAACTTCGATTTCTAAAAAGCGCCGGCATCGTAAAATCGACAAGACAGGGCAAAATCGTCTTTTACGAGCTAGCAAACGACGCGGTAACGGACGTGATTTTGAAAGGAATCGAGTTTTTAGGTTGTTAGACAATATTTTTTTCGTATTCTCTTGCAATAATTTCGTTTTTGATGTATAATATCGTATAAGGGGTAGTTTTGCAAATCATAGATTTGCATCCAAGGCGGTGTTATGGACGTTTTACAGGAAAAATTAAAACTCCTTCCCGAAAGTCCAGGCGTATACGTGATGCTGGATAAAGACGGAATCGTAATTTACGTGGGAAAGGCGCGTGTTTTGAAAAACAGGGTGCGTCAATATTTTCACGCCTCGTCCAAACCCGAAAAAGTACAAGCGATGGTTGAGAATATTTCCGATTTTTACTATATCATCACGCAAACGGAAATCGACGCGCTCGCCTTAGAAAACAACCTGATTAAAAAGTATAAACCAAAGTACAACATCCTTTTGAAGGACGACAAAACGTATCCGTATATCAAGGTGCATACCAAGGAAGAATTTCCACGCGTTTCGATTACGCGAAAAATCAAGAAAGACGGCAAATATTTCGGCCCTTTTATGGGCGGTGTACGGTGTGGTGAAATTCTCGACGTCGTGGCGTCCGTATACAATCTTCGCACCTGCTCCGTCGCTATCGGCACAAAGGCAAAAAAACCTTGCCTTGACCATCACTTGGGTCGTTGTCTTGCTCCCTGCGCGCACGTTTGCTCTAAACAAGAATACGCAGAAAGGGTGAAGGAAGCACTTGCGTTTTTAGACGGCAACTACGAAAAAGCGGAAAAGATTTTGCACGAAAAAATGCTGAAATTTGCCGAGCGGGAAGAATTTGAACTCGCAATGCAATACCGCGAAAAACTGAATATGCTTTCCAAGCTCAAATTAAAACGAATTACGTCGTTAAACCGAGCCTTGAACGCGGACGTTATTGCTTTGAAAACGAATTATTTGTATTCGGCAATCAACGTTTTAGTGACAAGGGGCGGTATTATGCAAGGCGGGGCGCATTTTGCCTTGGAAGACGGCTCGTTTTCGGAAACGGACGCTTTGACGGCGTTTATTATACAGTACTATTCCACGCACGAACTCCCCGACGAAATCATCGTGCAGGATTTTTGCGAAAAGGAACTGTTGGAAAGATATTTCAAAGAACGTTTGGATAAAAAGGTAAACGTTGTTTTGCCCAAACAGGGTGTCAAGCGCGAGCTTTTAGCGATGGCGGAAAAGAACGCAAGCGACTATTTGTCCAAATCCGTCGACAAAATCAAGCACAAGGACGATATGACGAAAAACGCGTGCAGGCGTTTGCAAGAAGTGTTGGGTTTGAAAAAATATCCAAGACGTATGGAATGTTACGATATTTCCAACATCAGCGGGGTGGACAAGGTTGGCTCTATGGTCGTGTTTATCGACGGCGAAGCGGACAAAAACAGCTATCGCAGGTTTAAGATAAAGACGGTGGAAGGCGCAAACGATTACGCGTCGCACCAAGAAATGATGCGAAGACGCTTGCAAAAGTTGGGTACGGACGAAGAAGAACGCTTTCCAAAGCCCGATTTAATGATTATCGACGGCGGTAAAGGTCAGTTGTCCGCCGTCAAAGAAGTGTTTGACGAAATGGGCGTTACGGACATAGAACTTATTGCCTTGGCAGAACGTGAAGAAGAAGTGTTTACGTTGTTTTCGCCCGAAAGCATACGCCTTGACAGGCGCGACTACGTCTTAAAACTGTTGCAAAGGATTCGCGACGAAGCGCACCGTTTTGCCATTACGTATTTTAGAAGTTTGCACTCCAAACGCAATTTGGCGTCGCTTTTAGACGAAATCGAGGGTATCGGCAAGAAAAAACGTATCGCGCTTATGGAAAAATTCGGCACGATTGACAAAATTATATCCGCGGACGTCGATTCGCTTTGTAAGACGGAAGGCATCGGCGAAGAACTCGCGAAGAAAATTTTCGCCTATTTTAAGGAGAATTTATAATGCGAAAGATAAAGTATCCGTTAATCGTGTCCGATTTTGACGGTACGCTTGTAAAAAACGACGGCACGATTAGTGATTTTACGAAAAACACGTTGACGGAATATATGGAAATGGGCGGTAAATTCGCCATTTCGACGGGGCGTATGCCCGAAGGAATTATCCACCGCGCCAAAGAGCTTGGGCTTAAAGGCGTCGTTTGTTGCGGACAGGGGACTGCGCTTGTCGATATTGAAACGAAAGAAGTGCTTTCTACGGGCGTTATTCAAAACGAAGTCGCCGTCAAAATTTGCGAGAAAATGGAAAGTATGGGTTTACATATCCACGTGTACGACCTTTGGACGTACTACTCGAATATGGACGACGCGCCCTTAAAACTGTATGAAAGCATCGTTAAATGCAAGGCGCAAATCGTGGACAATCAACCGATTTCAGCGTTTGTAAAAGAAACGGGTTTAAGCCCGTTCAAACTGCTGGCGATGGTGGACGATAAAGACGCTGTACGCGTTATGCAAGAGCTTGCAAACGAGAACTTTCAAGACTGTGTCGTCACGCGTAGCAGTCAATTTTTGATTGAAGTGAATACGTCCAAATACTCAAAAGGTACGGCGGTTGCCTTTCTTGCGAAACAATACGGCGTAGATTTGAAAGATACGCTTGCCATCGGCGACCAACAAAACGATATCACGATGTTAGAAACGGCAGGGCGCGGTTTTGCCGTGAAAAACGCGGACGAAACGGTAAAGGCGCACGCGGAAGTTTTCCCGTTTACCAACGACGAAGACGCCGTGGCAAAAATCATTGAACGATACGCATACGAAGGATAAAAGCGAAGGAAATGAAGACTACGGACTTGGAAATTTTAGCGCCGGCTGGCAACCTACAAAGCGCAAGCGTTGCGCTTCAACACGGCGCGGACGCGATTTATCTTGGACTTCCTAATTTTTCTGCGCGTCACAGCGCGGACAATTTTACGGAAGACGAGTTTCGCGCGGTCGTGAGAAAGGCGCATTTCTACGGCGCGAAGGTGTACGTTGCCATGAACACGCTTGTTAAAGACGCGGAAATAGGGGATTTTGTCAAATCCCTGCTTTTTGCGTGGAACGAAGGCGCGGACGCCATTATTTTGCAAGACCCGATGCTGGGCAGGGCAATCCACCGTCAATTTCCATCCATCGTTTTACACCTTTCGACGCAAGCGGGCGTTTGCAACGAGGACGGCGCGCGTTTTGCGAAATCGTGTGGTTTTTCGCGTGTAATTTTGGCGCGCGAAACGCCTGTTTCCGAAATAAAAAAAATCACGAAAATTCTCGAAACGGAAGTATTTGTACAAGGTGCGCTTTGTACGTGTTTTTCAGGACAATGCTACTTCTCGTCCTTTGTTGGCGGAAACAGCGGAAACCGCGGTAGATGCAAACAACCTTGCCGAAAACTCTACGCGTACGACAGAAACGGAAATACGGAAAAAAATTACGCGTTGTCCTTGTCCGACTTGTCCGTCGGCGAGGACGTGCAAAAACTGATAGATGCAGGCGTTACGTCCTTCAAAATCGAAGGCAGGATGCGTCGCGCGGAATACGTTGGCGCGGCGGTGCGCTACTATAGGCTAATTTTAGATAAACAAGACGGAAAGGAAAACGCGCTGTCCGATTTAAGGCGCACTTTTAACCGCGGAAACTATACGAAAGGTTTGGCTTTTGGTCAAGACAAACGCTTTTTATCGCCCTCTATTCAAGGGCATTTGGGCGAAAAAGTGGGCGTTGTTAAGGTCGTCAACGGCAAATTCTTCGTCGAAAGCCGTTTTTCGCCAACCCAAGGCGACGCGTTTAAGATTTTGCGCGACGGTAAAGAAGTGGGTGGGGCAAGTTTTTTGAAAAAGGAAGGCAAAGGCTTTACACTTTTCTCAAGGCAACGTTTGAAAAACGGCGACGTTGTTTTTATTACCACGGATACGGCGGTAAACGAACGCCTGCTTTCTACGGAATATAAACCGAGCCTTTGTGTATCCTTGCGTTTTGTCGAAGGCGAAAAACCTACGGCAACGTGTGGCGATTTCACTTTCGTTGGCGACGCGCCCTTGCAATCGGCAATCCAACGCGCTTTGACGGAAACCGAACTTTGTGCTTGCTTTGAAAAAACGGACGGTTTGCCTGTAAAAATCGAGTTTGACGAAATCACGATTGTCGGCGAAATCTTCACACCGAAATCAGAACTTAACGCTTTCCGTCGCGCCTTTTACGACGCTCTTTGCGCGCGTGTAGCAAAAGGGGATAGGCAGGAAATTGCCTATGAACCGCTTTCTTGTACGTTGCTACCTGATGCAAACACGAACAAACTGGCGGTTATTGCAACCGATTTTACGGATATTGCAACGGATATTGCCGTGTGCAAAGCGGACGATTTGACGAAATCTTTGCCCGATTCCTTTATAAACGGCAGTTTTGAAAAATACGTATATTATCCGCCGTTTGCAACTGAAAATGATTTACTCGCCGTTGAAACGTACTGCAAGCAAAACGCCGTTGACGGCGTATACGCGGAAAATTGGGGCGCGGTTGAGTTTGCATCATCTCGCGGTTTGCGTATCTTTGCAGGTGTTGGCTTAAATCTTTTCAACCGCGTTTCCGTTGCCGAGCTTTTGTCTTTGGGCGTAACCTATTATACGATTTCCAAGGAAACGCACGCGCGCGAGGCGAAAAATCTTACGGGCAAAGGCGCGTTTGTATTGCATTGTGGCGACGTCAAAATAATGGAACTTTGCTATTGTCCGTTTGGAAAAACTTGTACGGCTTGCGACAAGAAAAATAGCTACGTGCTCACGGATGAAAACGGCAGGGAATTCCCCGTAAGAAGGTATATTGTAGGCGACGGCTCGTGTCGGTTTGAAGTCTACAACTGCGCCCAGCTTATCGGCGAAAGCGTACAAGGCGCAGGCAAAATCGTCGATTTGACAATGACGAGAAACAAAAAGCAGGTGCTTTCATCGCTCGGTGACGAAAACTTGCTAAAACAAGCGTATAAAACGTACACGTCGGGACATTATAAACGCGGAGTAGAATAACGGGAAATGAATATAAAAGCGATTGAAAAAACCGAACTGAATAAAATTCTTTCCATTGTGTCGGGGTACGCGGTTACCGAAGGCGGTAAAGCGCGCGTTTTAGATTTGCATCCTGCAACGGACGTTGAAACGACGCAAAAACGCCTTAAAATCACGGAAGAAAGCGTTGCTATTTTGTTTACGCACGGCATTGCGAAAATCGAATACTTCTCGCCTTTTTTAGACGAACTTGAACGCGCGAAAAAAGGCTCGCCTTTGACGTGTGGCGAACTTTTGAAGGCGGAAAATCTTTTGCGTTCGACACGAATTGCGCATAAGGGGATTTCGGGGGTAAACGACGAAAGTTTGAGTGGGTTGAAGGCGCTTGCAGACAATTTGTACTACGACGAAAACCTGGAAGAAGATATCCGTACGAAGATTTTAAGCGATACGGAAGTTAGCGATTACGCAAGCGACAAACTGTACTCGTTGCGCCGTGAAATTCGTCTTTTGAACGAACGTATTCGTACAAGACTGTCTGAATATCTTTCGGGTACGGAAGGCAAATACCTGCAAGACGCCATCGTAACGATGCGTAACAACCGCTACGTTTTGCCTGTGCGCGCGGAATATAAGCGTAGTATCAAGGGCTTTATCCACGACCGTTCTTCAAGCGGTGCAACCTTCTTTATCGAACCGGAAGAAGTTTTGGAAATGAACAACGAGCTCCGCTCTCTCACCATCGATGAAAAGGAAGAAGTGGAAAGAATTTTAGGCGAGCTTTCACGTCGCGTTGGTTTTATGGGCGACGAACTCATGAAAGACGTTGAAATTTTGGAAGAAATCGATTGCGCCTACGCGCGTGCGGAATACGCGTACAAGCTCTCTTGCGTTATGCCCACCGTCAACGCGGACGGCGTCGTCGATATCGACCACGGCAGACACCCGTTAATCGACAGGAAAAAGGTCGTTCCCGTAAGCGTTTCGCTTGGCAAGGACTATCGTTTCCTTTTAATCAGCGGTCCAAACACGGGTGGTAAAACGGTTACTTTGAAGATGGTCGGTCTGTTTTGTATGATGGCGACGTGCGGTTTGTTTATACCTGCAAAACGTGCCACCGTGTCCGTGTTCAAGGAAATCTATTGCGACATAGGCGATTCGCAAAGTATTGAAGAAAACTTGTCGACGTTTTCTTCGCATATCACGAATATCATCGGCATCGTTAACGAAGTAGACAAGGATAGCTTGGTTCTCATCGACGAGTTGGGTGGTGGTACTGACCCCGATGAAGGGCAGGCGCTTGCAAAAGCCGTCGTTTCGCATTTACTCGATTCGGGTTGCGCCGGCGTCGTTACTACGCATTACACCGCGTTGAAAGAATTTGCGTTTGAAAGAAAGGGCATTGAAAACGCGTGTATGGAATTTGATTCAGATACGCTCCGTCCTTTGTACGCCATGCGGATAGGTTTGCCCGGGTCAAGTAACGCCTTGGGGATTTCTAAGCGTTTGGGGCTGAAAGAAAGTATTTTACAAGACGCCTTAAACAACCTTTCCGAAGGCGCGCAAAAGTTTGAAAATATCGTAAGGAGCGCGGAAGAAAGCCGTGTAAAAGCGGAAGAAGTCCTGCGCGAAACGAACAGACTGAAAGCCGAGTGGCAGGAAAAAATCCGCGAAGTGGAAACGGAAAGCCAACGCTTAAAGAAGGAAAAGGAAAAACTGTTTGCGTCGGCGCGCGCGGAATCGCGTCGGATTATCAATGAAAGAACGGCGGACGCGGAAGAGCTTTTGCGCGAAATCGAAGAGATTTTCGCCAAGGAAAGTTTGCGAGAATCCGACCTGATTAAAGCGCGGACTTTGAAAAACAGGTTGGGCGATAAGGCGTATGAAAACGACGAAGACGAGTTTGTGCCAAAGTACGAAGACGTAAAACCTTGCGAGATAAAAATCGGACAAACGGTCTACGTCAAAAATATAGGGCGCGAAGGCGTCGTACAAAATATTCGCCAGGCGAAAGGTGAAGCGGAAATTCTTTGTGGCAGTATGAAAATTCGCAGTAAAATTTCCGATTTGTCCATTTTAATTCCTACGCAAAACGCACAAACTACCGTAAAGAAACCCAAATGGCAAACGCGCGCTAAAGACGATAAAGTGCAGGTGAAAAAATCCATTTCACCAAAGCCCGTCCCGTCTTTGGAAATCAACGTCATAGGCTTGACGGTTATGGAAGCCGTGCCGGAAATAGAGGCGTTTATCGACTCCGCCGTCATTGCAAACTTAGAAGAAGTACGCGTTGTGCACGGTGTAGGCACGGGTAAGCTCCGTGCGGGTATTCACGACTTTTTAAGGACGCATAAAAACGTAGAAAGTTATCGCTTTGGTAAATACGGCGAAGGCGAAACGGGCGTCACCATCGTTAAAATTAAATAAACGGCATATCCTCGAAAAAGCATCCATAGGATATTACGAGAAATCTTTTTCGGGGTGAGTTATGCAAAACGATTGTAAAAGTCTGAAATCGGCGATTTATCTAAAAATCGTCACCAACGTTATTTTGTGCATACTTGTTTTTCTTGTGGGCGCGCTTTGTATCGTCGACACAAACGATAATTTGGCGGTAGGAGGCGAAGAAAACGCGCTCTATCGAAACGCAGGCGAAGACGCGGTTGGCGTTTCGCTTATGTTCAACGTCTATTCGGGTACGGACGAAGTGTACGCCATCTTAAAAACGTTGGAAAAACACGGCGCAAAGGCAACCTTTTTCATCGGCGGTTGCTGGGCGGACGACAACGTGGACTGTCTTCGCGCTATCGATACGGCAGGGCATGAAATCGGCAACCACGGTTATTTTCATAAAGACCACTCGAAAATGACCGTCGCCCAAAACAAGAAAGAAATTTCCGATTGTAATCGCTTTATCGAGCTGGCTCTTGGTAAAAAAATCACGCTGTTTGCACCGCCTTCTGGCGCGTATGCAAACGAAACGCTTTCCGCGTGCGGATTGCTGTCTATGACGACGGTGCTTTGGTCGAAGGACACGATTGACTGGCGTGATAAAAACTCGGCGCTTATTTATACGCGCGCCACGAAAAATATCGCCGTAGGCGATTTCGTCTTGATGCACCCGACGAAAGCAACGTCGGACGCGCTTGACGACGTATTAAATTATTACAAAAAAAACAATTTGAAAGCGGTAACGGTTTCAACAAATCTAAAAGGAAAAGTAAAATGATAAACGAAATCAGATACGAAAACGGGCTTCGGCTTGTCGTAAAACAAATGCAGGGCTTAATGTCGGTGACGATGGGGATTTTGGTCGGAACGGGTGCGAGTGTAGAAACGGACGCGGAAGACGGCATCTCGCATTTTATCGAACATATGCAATTCAAAGGCACGGAAAAACGCAACGCCTTCGAGATTTCGGACGCGTTCGACCGTATCGGCGCGCAGGTAAACGCTTTTACCAGCAAGGACTTGACTTGCTACTACTCCAAATGTACGTCCGACCATACGTCGACTTGTTTCGAGTTGTTGTCCGACCTGTTTCTTAATTCCACCTTCCCCGAAGAAGAATTAGACAGGGAAAAGGGCGTAATTTGCGAAGAAATTTCCATGAACGAAGACACCCCGGACGATTTGTGTTTAGATTTGCTCTCACAGGCGTTTTACGGTAAAGAAAACTACGGCAGAAATATTCTTGGTACGTCGAAAAACGTACAAGGCTTTACCGTGGCGGATATCGAGCGTTATAAAAAAGCACGTTATTGCCCCGAAAACATCGTTATTTCTTTTGCCGGGGGCGTAGATATAACGACGGCAAAAACGCTTGTAGAAACGTTTTTTTCTACCCTTCCCAAAGGTGAATTTGAAAAACGGACGACGAAGATTATTCAACCGCACGCAAGCCTTGTAAAACGTAAGCAAATCGAACAAATGCACGTAGGTATTGCCTACCCGTCTTTGAAACGTGGCGAAAAATTAGAAGACGCAGTCAACGCCGTCAACCGTGTTTTAGGTGGCTCGATGAGTGCGCGCCTTTTTCAAGAAGTGCGCGAAAAACGTGGGCTTGCGTATTCCGTGTATTCTTATCTTTCTTCGTATAACGAGTGTGGCTCTCTGGCTATCTATGCCGGCGTCAACCCTGCCAAGCTCGACGAGGCGTACGACGCTATCAACGCAGTCGTTTACGATATGAAGAAAAACGGGATTACGAAAGACGAGTTTTCGCGTGGGCGTGAGCAAATGAAAGCGAGTATGTTCTTCAGCAACGAAAATACGGACGCGCAAATGATTTTATACGGCAAATATATGTTGTATTTCAATGAAATTTTCGACTTTGAGGGCAAACTTTCGCGTATCAACGCAATGACGTACGACGATGCAATGTCGGCGGTTTCCACAATGTTCGATGAAAGCGCGAAGGCGGTTGCGCTCGTTGGTAATACGGATACGCCACTCAAACTCTAAACAAAAGCAATAAAATTAGGTGAAAATATGGACATTTTACAAACGATTACTCAAGAATTTAACTTACAACCCACGCACGCGAAAAATATCGTCGCATTGATTGACGAAGGCAATACGATTCCGTTTATCGCGCGCTATCGAAAAGAGATGACGGGCAGTTGCGACGACCAAATTTTGCGCGAACTTTTTGACAGATTAACCTATCTTAGAAATTTGGAAAAGAGAAAGGACGAAGTTTTTTCTGCGATTTCCGAACAGGGAAAAATGACGGACGAAATCCAAAAAGCCTTGGAAAACGCCACAACGTTGACGGAAGTAGAAGACGTTTACCGCCCGTATAAACAAAAGAGAAAAACGCGCGCGTCCGTCGCTATTGCACGCGGGTTACAACCGCTTGCCGACGCTATTTTGGCGCAGGACAAAGCGTTTGACGTGTACGCAGAGGCGGAAAAATATCTTTCGGACGAAGTAAAGACGGCAAACGACGCCGTAAACGGCGCGCAAGATATTATCGCGGAAATTATTTCCGACGATGCCACGACCCGTAAAAAGCTTAGAAATTTCTTCTTTAAGCACGGTGAAATCGTTTCTTCGTATGCAAAGGGTAAAGCGGAAGAAGACGAGCTGAAAACATACGGTATGTACGCAGATTACCGCGAAGCGGTAAGCGAAGCGAAAAGCCACCGTATTCTCGCGTTAAATCGAGGGGAAAAAGAAGAATTTTTGAAAGTGTCGGTGGAAGTCGACGCTGAATTTGCAAAGCGTATTACGGGCGCAGGGTTCTTGAAAGACGGTGGTGAAAGCACGAAAATCGTGAAACGCGCGGCGGAAGACGGGTATGAAAGATTGATTGCGCCGTCCGTAGAAAGGGAAGTCCGCGCACAACTTTTTGAAGACGCAAGCGAACAAGCAATTAAGATGTTCGAACTCAACTTAAAACCCTTGTTGATGCAACCGCCCGTCAAAGACAAGATTACGATGGGTTGGGACCCTGCGTTTAGGACGGGTTGTAAAATTTGCGTTGTAGACGGGACGGGCAAAGTGCTTGACAAAACCGTCGTTTTCCCGACACCGCCACTTAGCAAAACGAAGGAAGCGAAGGTTGTACTTAAGGCGCTTATTGAAAAACACGGCGTTGAAATTATCTCCTGTGGCAACGGTACGGCAAGCAAGGAAAGTGAAATTTTTATCGCCGAACTCATCCGTGAAATCAAGCAGGAAACGGGCAGGGAAGTTGCGTATATGATAGTCAACGAGGCAGGCGCATCCGTGTATTCCGCAAGCCCTTTAGGCGCAGAAGAATTCCCCGACTACGACGTTACGACGAGAAGTGCGGTTTCGATTGCACGCCGTTTGCAAGACCCGCTTGCCGAACTTATAAAAATCGACCCCAAATCCATCGGCGTTGGTCAGTATCAACACGATATGAACGAAAAACGCTTGGACGCGACGCTTGCAGGCGTTTTGGAAGACTGTGTAAACAGCGTCGGCGTCGATTTGAACACCGCCAGCGTTTCGCTTTTGAAATTTGTTGCAGGGCTTAATGCGTCCGTTGCAAAAAATATCGTTGCTTACCGTGAGGCAAACGGTAAGTTTATCTCGAGAAAACAACTCTTAAAAGTGCCTAAACTTGGCGAAAAAGCGTATACGCAATGCGCAGGTTTCTTGCGCGTTGACTGCGGTAAAAACATTTTAGACAACACCGCAGTACACCCCGAATCGTACGAAAAAGCGGAAAAATTGTTGTCCTTGTTCTCGTACACGACGAAGGACGTAAAGGAAGGCAGAATTGCCGATTTGCGCCAAAAAATTAGGGCGTACGGCGAAGACAAAGCCGCAAGAGAAACCGAGTTGGACAAAGCCACGCTCAGCGATATCGTAACCGAACTTATGAAACCGGGCAGAGATATTCGTGATGCGTTGCCCCCGCCTATGCTCCGTAAAGACATTATGGG
>JAZRDK010000045.1:0-5426 GCA_045660225.1 Candidatus Scatosoma sp. | reverse complement strand
GACAAGGAGTGGGAGCATTTTCGACGGGAGCGTACATAGACGTACGTGACCAAGAAAACGCGCACCACGACGCAGTATTGCGAAGTAGATACGTCTTTACAAAAAAGAAGAAAAGGCTTTAGGATACGCGTCCTAAAGCCTTCGGTTTACCAATTAAAGACCATATCTCTTTTTGAACTTATCGATACGTCCACCGGTATCAACCAACTTCTGCTTGCCCGTGAAGAAAGGATGGCAATTGCTGCAAATATCCACTTTCATAACGTCGCCGTCTTTCGTCGTGCCCGTTTTGAAAGTTGCTCCACAAGCGCAAGTTACGGTTACTTCGTGATATTTGGGATGTATATCAGCTTTCATTTTTTTCACCTCGCTGTTCGTTTTTTCTTACGCTTTCTCATTATATCCCTTTTTTTTGTGCTCGTCAACTGTTTTTGACGCGAATTTTATAAAAAATACTTGCAAATTTACGGAAAATCGGTTATACTTGTTTTATCCGAGCCGACGGGCGCGTTTTTCTCCCGTCAATTCCCACTCGGAACAAGGTAAAAGCCGTTATGAAAGTTTGGCAACTCGCTTATCCCCACAATTTACAGCACGTCGTCGCTCCCGATTTGAAACGCACGGAAGACAAGGTGAAAGTCAAAGTCACCAAGGCGCTTTTAACGGAAACGGACGTCGCCGTATATTCGGGCGCGATTAAGGTAAAAGCCCCCTTTATCCCCGGTAGATTTGCCATCGGGCAGGTAACGGAAGCAGGCGAAGACTCTTTCATCCGCAAAGCGGAACGCGTGTATCTTGCAGGCGTTACGGAAGACGAGTGCTCGCCCGACGGGCTGAACGTTGCCGGCGAAACGGTGGACGGTTTTTACCGCGATTTCGTGTTGGCGGGTGTGGACGACGTCTATCCCTTGCCTGCATCCGTGTCCGACGACGCCGCGTTTTTGATTGACGCCATCGCGCTTGCCGAACACGTGGTAGACGAAATGCACGTCGACGTCGGTCAGCATATTTTGGTGCTTGGCGGTGGTTTATACGGCAATATCCTTTGCCAAATTTTAATTTATCATCGCGCCGTGCCTATTCTTGCGGACAACAACCCCGAACGCTTGGCGCGCGCAAAGAAATGCGGTATTTATTACACCTTCAAAAACGACGACACGTTGAAACAAAACGTACTTAACGTAACGGGCGGAAACCTTGCCGACGGCGCGGTGTATCTCGCGTTTGCAAACCGTTGCGAACCGTCCGTTTTGTTCCCCTTGGTCAAGCGCGACGCGTACGTTTCCTTCTGCGCCTTAACGGGGAAAAATTTGCCCGTGAATTTAGAATACGCAATGAAGAACAACGTCACGATTAAAGGGATTACGGAAAGCCGTGAATTCGTTTCGACGGCAATCAACCTTCTTGCAAACAAAGCGGTGAATTTCTCTGAATTCACGTTTAGAAATTCGCGCGAAGAAGACCTTCCCGAACTGCTTGAAAAATATTCCGAACTGCTGGCGAGTGGCGTAGGTCTTCCCGAACAGTTCGACGTCATTAAATTTATTTTCTAACGATTATGCAAAAACTGATTATTGCTTCGGATATACACGGCTCGGCGCATTGGTGCCGTCAACTCATCGACGCTTTTGAAAACGAAGGCGCGGACACGCTTGTGCTTTTAGGCGACCTTTTGTACCACGGCCCAAGAAACGATTTCCCTGACGAGTATGCGCCGAAAAAAGTCTTTCAAATGCTCAACGATATAAAGGACAAAATCGTAAGCGTGCGTGGAAACTGCGACAGCGAAGTCGACCAAATGGTGCTTGACTTTCCCTGCCTTGCCGACTACGCGTTGATGCACGTGGACGGAAAGACGCTGTTTTTGACGCACGGGCATCTGTTCAACGCCGACAATCCGCCCCTTCTTAAAAAGGGCGACGTGCTTTTGAACGGGCATTTCCATTGCCCTGAAACGAAACCTTTGGCAAACGGCGCAACGTACGTCAACTGCGGTTCGGTTGCCCTGCCCAAAGACGGCACGCCACACAGCTATATCCTGTTTGACAACGGCACGTTCTACTTAAAGGACTTGGAAACAGGCGGAATTTTCGACTGTTTCACGTTATAAACGCCATAGGCGCAATTTCACCCCTTCTTTGCAAAGAAGGGGCTTTTTGTTGGAAAATATTATCCGTTTTGTCGTTTAATCGCTTGACTATAATCGAGAAATGTGATAAGATAGGCGATAACGAATACAAAGGAGTGAGAGAATATGAAAAAAGAAATTCCGTATAAGATTTACCTTAGTGAAAGCGAGCTCCCGAAGTATTGGTGCAATTTGCGCGCGTTTATGAAGGACAAGCCTGCTCCGCTTTTAAGCCCTGCGACGATGCAACCGATTACGCTTGACGAACTGTCGAAGGTCTTCTGCACGGAGCTTGCTAAACAAGAGCTGGACGACGAAACCAAGTTCGTTGAAATCCCCAAAGAAATTTTGGATTTCTATAAAATGTACCGTCCTGCACCCTTAATCCGCGCGTACTGTTTGGAAAAAGCGTTGGGCACGCCTGCAAAAATTTATTATAAGTTTGAAGGCAACAACACGTCCGGGTCGCATAAATTAAACTCTGCAATCGCGCAGGCGTACTACGCGAAGGAGCAGGGTTTGAAAGGCGTTACCACAGAAACGGGCGCTGGACAATGGGGCACGGCGCTTAGTATGGCTTGTTCGTACTTCGGGCTTGATTGCAAAGTGTTTATGGTCAAATGCTCGTACGAGCAAAAGCCGTTTCGACGCGAAGTTATGCGTACCTACGGCGCAAACGTTACGCCTTCGCCTTCGACGACGACGGAAATCGGCAGAAAGATTTTGCAAGAATTCCCCGGCACGAACGGGTCGCTTGGTTGCGCCATTTCCGAGGCTGTGGAGTGCGCGTCTACAAACGACGGATACCGCTACGTTTTGGGAAGCGTTTTGAACCAGGTACTTTTGCATCAGTCGGTTATCGGTATGGAATCGAAAACCGCGCTGGATAAATACGGCGAAAAGGCGGATATCATCATCGGTTGCGCCGGAGGCGGTTCAAATCTCGGCGGTTTGATTGCGCCGTTTATGGCGGATATGCTGGAAGGCAAAGGCGAATACAAATTCATCGCCGTCGAGCCTTCGTCCTGCCCCACGTTGACGCGTGGCAAGTACGCGTACGACTATTGCGACACGGGCAAAATTTGTCCCCTTTCGAAAATGTACACGCTTGGCTCTGGATTTATCCCGGCGGCAAGCCACGCAGGCGGACTTCGTTATCATGGCTTGACGTCCACCCTTTCCGCCTTGTACGACCAAGGTTTCATGGAAGCGCGTTCCGTCAAGCAAACGGAAGTGTTTGAAGCCGCGGAATACTTTGCAAGAATTGAAGGCATTTTGCCTGCCCCCGAATCGGCGCACGCCATTAAGGTAGCTTTGGACGAAGCGAAAAAGTGCAAGGAAACGGGCGAAGAAAAGACGATTTTGTTTGGGCTTACGGGCACGGGCTATTTCGATATGATGTCGTACGAAAAATTCCACGACGGAAAGATGACGGATTATATCCCCACCGACGACGAAATTGAAAAAGGATTTGCAGGTCTTCCTATTTTGTAATTTGCCTTACCACCGCATATGCGGTTATACACATACGAAAAATGAAACGGTTGCGTTTTCACGCAACCGTTTTTGTGTTTCAATCCATACCTGCCCCCGTCTTTCGACAAAATCCGACGCATTTCTTGTTTGGGGCTAACCGCATAGTCTACCCTTTACATACGACGAATTTCCCCTTTTTTCACGTGTCGATTTCCGTCGTATTCGTTTTGGGGCATACGTTTTTCGACAAAAAACGACGTCAACGCACGCTTTCGCCCATTTCATAGGCAATCGTCAACAACTCCGGTCGTCTTAAAACGTCCCCTTTTTCGTAAACGCCCTTGCCGTACAGAGTACCCTTTTCTTCATACCCGTCGATACAGCGCGCAAAGCCGTGGAAACACGCAAGCGTCGTGTCCAGGGTGTCGCGGTCTTCTTCCGCCGCCGTCGCGATGTAGTAAAGCTCTTTATTCGCAATTTCACGCCAACGCGCAACCGTCCTGTCGATGACGGCTTTTAATTGCGCGCAAATGGAATAAAAGTAGACGGGACTGGACAAAACAAGCACGTCGCAGTCGATAATTTTTTGCAAAATTTCCGTCATATCGTCGTTGAACGCGCACCTGCCCCCACTCGTTTTGCAATAATAACAACCCGTGCAAGGCGAAATTTTCTTTTCGACGACGCGAATTTTTTCCACTTGGTTGCCTGCATCCTTTGCACCACGCGCAAACTCATCGCATAAAACGTCGGAGTTTCCGCCCTTTCTGGGACTACCTGATAAAATAAGTACCTTTTTCATTTTTTATCTCCGTGTTGCCAAATAAGTATTAAAACCAACAAGGTTTTAGCCCTTATCAAGCTAAGCAAAAGGGGTCGGAAACCGACCCCTTTTTTTATTTGTCAAATCTTATTTCGCGCAGTTTGCCTTCAAGATTGCAAGGTTATCCATGATTTCCTTGGGCATCTTGTCGCCGAAGTTTTCTGCGTAGTATGCGGTGATTTCTTCCGCTTCTGCAGCCCAACGTTCTTTGTCTACGACAAGGAGCTTGTCAAGCGTTTCTGCATCGATGTCGCAGTTTTCGATGTTGATGTCCTTCGCGTAAGGAAGGTAACCGATAGCCGTTTCACGAGCGTCAACCTTGCCTTCGCAACGGTCGATAATCCAGTCAAGGACGCGCATGTTGTCGCCGAAACCAGGCCACATGAAGTTGCCGTTTTCGTCCTGACGGAACCAGTTAACGTTGAAAATCTTAGGTTGCTTTTCAGCAGGAACTTTCGCACCCATATCAATCCAGTGCTGGAAGTAACGGTCTACCGAATAGCCCATGAAGGGTTTCATTGCCATCGGGTCGTGACGAAGTACGCCAACCGCGCCGGTAGCAGCCGCCGTCGTTTCGGAAGACATAATCGTACCTACGAACGTACCGTGGTTCCAATCTCTCGACTGGTAAACGAGCGGAGTCGTCGTTGCACGTCTGCCACCGAAGATGATTGCCGAAAGGGGCACACCTTCTTTCGAGTTGAAAGCGGGCGAGATGCAAGGGCAGTTTTCTGCAGGTGCGGTGAAACGGGAGTTGGGATGCGCTGCGTTGCGGCCGCAATCAGGCGTCCAAGGCTTGCCCGTCCAGTCGATAAGGTTTGCGGGAGCTTGCTTCGTGAGCTTTTCCCACCAAACGGTGTTGTCTTTAGGGTTCAATGCAACGTTGGTGAAAATCGTACCCTGTTTCGTGGACGCAAGTGCGTTGGGGTTGGATTTTTCGTTGGTACCAGGCGCTACGCCGAAGAAACCGTTTTCGGGGTTGCAAGCCCAAAGTCTGCC
>JAZRDK010000044.1:0-4715 GCA_045660225.1 Candidatus Scatosoma sp. | reverse complement strand
ATGGAGTTGTCTTCCTAAGACCGCTTGGCCTCCGACTTGCCGACGTGAAATCAACGACGGTAATACCGCGGTTGAACACTTCATCACGAAGGGTACGCATAATTTCCGAGCCCGAATAGTCGCGACAAGCGTGCATACGCTTTCTGGACGTACCACCACCGTGCGTGGTAACCATCGTGCCGTCCGCTTCTTTATCGAACATAACGCCAAGGTTGTTCAGCCACAAAATCGCTTCGGGTGCTTCATTTACAAGCTTGTATAAAAGTTCGGGCTTGTTTTTGAAGTGTCCACCACCAAGCGCGTCCAAGTAATGGGTTGCAGGGCTGTCGTTGGGTTTGTCAGCGGCCTGGATACCACCTTCCGCCATCGCCGTGTTTGCGTCACCCAAACGAAGTTTCGTCGCAATCATAACGTTTGCACCGCGTTCGTGTGCTTCGATTGCCGCGGACGAACCTGCGCCACCGCCCCCGATAACCAAAACGTCTACGTCGTAGTCGATTTTGGTAAGGTCGATGTCCATATCCTTAACGCGGGAGTGACCTTGCAAAAGGTCGGCAAGTTCGTGCAAGACCTTGCCACCCTTATTTTTCCCTACTTTGAGTTCTTCATACGCAGTCGTGATATAGTCGGGGTGAAATTCCGCCAAAACGGCTTCCTTTTCTTCCGCCGTCATACGAGCGTGTAATTTTTCAATACGGGAAGCGCGAGTTTCTTCCACTTTCTTCATCGATTGTAATTGTTCATCGGTATAATGATACATGGCGCTTCTCCTTATTTTTCGATTTCTCTATGGTTGTAGAGATGCTTTTGTTCTTCCAAAGGCGTGTTCATAATCGCTTCCAACGCCGCCTTGCAATCGCCTGCGTCGATTTCCGCAACGCGGTTGATAAGGTGTTCGGTTTTGGGCGCAAGGTATTTGCCCGTAAGTCTTCTTGCCAAAACGGCAACCTGCGGATGCGAAATACCGGCAGGGCAACGGGACGAACATACACCGCACATTACACAGTCAAAGCTTTCTTCCGCGCACTTTTCGTATTCGCCACGTTGCGCGTAAGCGATATACTGCATAACGTTGAGTTCTTGCGTACAGCTCTTGGTACAAGCGTTGCAACCGATACACGAATAAATTTCGGGATACAGTTGCATCATGATTTGTTGCGTAGGCTTAACTTGGTTAATGTCGTACACCTGTTTTACAAGCGGGAAGAAAGGCAACGTCGCAACGTACATACCTTCTTCAACCTGTTGTTGACAAGCAAGGCAGGTTTTGAGTTCCTGCTGACCTTTGATACGGTAAATCGTCGCGCACGCGCCACAGAAACCGTTTCTGCAACCGCAACCGCGGACAAGTTGATACCCAGCGTATTCCATCGCCTTCATAATCGTTAAACTTTCCGGAACTTCATAGCGTTTACCGAAAAGAAATACGTTTACCATCTTTTCCATTGTTTTTCTCTCCTTAATATTCGTCGGGAAGTTCGTCAAGCTCCGTCATGCGGAATACGGGGCCGTCTTTGCACACGAATTTGTCGCCAACGTTGCATCTTCCGCATTTACCAACGCCACATTTCATACGAAGTTCAAGCGTGGTGTAGACACGGGATTTGTCGAAACCAAGTTCTAAAAGCCCTGCCAAAGTAAACTTAATCATGATAGGCGGACCGCAAAGTACAGCCGTCATATTCGGGTCAAGTCCAAGCTCTTTGACATAGGCAGGTACGAATCCAACGTGTCCATCCCAACCTTCTTGAGGACGGTCGATGGTGAGATAAACTTCCATATTCGGCTCGTTTACCCACTCCGTTTGGATTTCTTCGATGTCGCCAAGGTCATCCTTACTTCTTGCACGGTATACGATAACGACTTTGCCGTAGTTTGCGGGGTAATGACGTACGTAGTTGATAACACTACGCAAAGGCGCAAGACCGATACCACCTGCGATAAAGAGCAAGTCTTTGCCCTTGAAATCTTCTTCAACGGGGAAATTTCTGCCGTAAGGTCCGCGAACGGTGATTTGTTGTCCCACTTCCAATGCGTGCAACACTTCCGTTACGCAACCACATTTTTTAATGGAAAATTCCATATACTCTTGGTTGGTAGGCGAAGAAGTGATGGAGAACATACACTCACCAACGCCAGGCACGGAAACCATCGCGCATTGACCGGGCATATGCTGGAAAAGTTTTTTGCCGTCCGTACCAACGACGCGGAAGGTTTTTACGTCGGGCGTATCCTTGCGGATGTCCGTAATGACGCCAACCTTGGGAATAAGCGTTTCGTTAATCATTTTCTTTACCTCCCAATTTCTTTACGACCTTGACGATGTTCAAGTTCTGCGGGCACTTGTTTACGCAACGTCCACAACCCACGCACGAATACAAACCGTCGTTTTGCGAAGGATAGTACACAAGCTTGTGCATAAATCTTTGACGGAATCTTTGCATTTGCGTCGTACGGCTGTTGCCGTGCGCCATCAGCGTAAAGTCGGAATACATACACGAATCCCAGCAACGGAAACGGAGTACGCCTTCGTTGGTTTTGAAATCGCGGATATCAAAGCATTGACAGGTCGGGCATACGAAGGTACACGTTCCGCAACCTAAACAAGCTTCGCTCATTTCCGTCCAAGCGGAATCGTTGAACAGTTCGTTAAGGTTTTCCGGCTTAAATCTCGACAAATCAAGGTTAGAAAACGGCAGTTGGTCAATAATAGACTTGGTTGCGTCTTGTTGCGCCTTAACTTCGTCTTCGCCACCCTTTTCAAACAGGCTGTCCACGAGTGCGGTCAGCTTTTCGCCCTTTTCCGTGTTTGCCTGCCAGTACAGGTAGTTGTCGTCAAGCCACGTCGTTACGTCACCACAAGGCGACGTCGCGTCGATGCCGAACGCCTTACAAAAACAACTTTCTTCGGGTTTAGAGCAAGCAAGCGTAACGATGGTTGCCGCTTCCCTTCTCGACTGATAATAGGTATCGACAGGGTCGGCAAGGAAAACCTTGTCAAGCACTTCGATTGCCTTATAATCGCAAGCCTTTACGCCGAATACGACGAAAAGTTTGCCTTCTTCTACGTAATCTCTGCGGACGTCAACGACTTCCAAATTCTTCCCTTCGGTTTTGAATTTCATCATATTTTCCGTTTGGGGGAAGAACGCGTTTTTCGGCGATTTTACCGTTTTGAGCGTTTCAAGGGAAACTTCCTTGCCTTCGCCCCAAACCGCGTAATTGACTTCGCCTGCGCGCTTAATGGGAATAAACAAACCCATCGATTCGTTGATTTTCGCATACAAATCGTTTAATCTTTCTTTCGCAATTTTTAACATTATTTTGCCTCCCCGTTAAACACGTCTTTGGGTTCAACGTCGCCTTCGGTGTACGAAGTAAGCGGGGTTTTGCCTTCCGCCGTTTCCCCTGCCTGGTATTCGCCGTACAAAGCGTCGATATCCTTAATAAACTTTCTATTGAGAAGGTGCAAAGGAATATTTTGAGGGCAAACTCTCGAACACTCGCCACAGTCCGTACAACGGCCAGCCACGTGGAAAGCGCGGATGATATGGAAAAGCTGTTCTTCAAATTTATCGTCGTTTGCTTTTGCTGAAATACCCGATGCAGGGTTGTCGAATACGCATTTTACGCACGAACAAGCAGGACATACGTTTCTGCAAGCGTTGCAACGGATACATTTAGAAAGCTGTTCGCGCCAGAAGGCAAATCTTTCTTCTTCCGTCATGGCTTCCAAAGCTTCTACTTCCGTAAAACGGTTTACGTCGCGCTCGGGACGTTCGTGAAGAATAATTTCTTCGTCTTTTACCTGGTGTTCCTTCGTGCAAACGGCGCATTTCGACAATACGACTTCGGGTTTGTACAACGTTTCTACGCCGTAAGCAGTCGTCACTTTGACGTCTTTTTCACAAACTTCCACGCCCGTAACGAAGGACAAGCCTTTCGCCTTGATTTTTTCAATGTCGAGCTTAGCAAGGCACTCGGTTGCAATCACGTACACGTTTTCACGCTTAATACGGTGTTCTTTAACGAGCTGGTTAAAGCTGTACGTGTCGCAGGGTTTCAAAAATACTGCCGTTTTGCCTTCCTTTTTGGAAACGTCGATAAGATATTTCGAAAGGTTTGCACCACAGAAATAGTTGTACACGAAATTTTTAAGTTCGTCTACGGATTCGAATACGGCAGGGCTGGGGTCGTAACAAAAATCCCCTTTCTTCCAACCGACTACGCGCGCAACTTCGCCACTTTCCAAAAGCGCCTTCGCGCGTTCGAGCATTTTCAATTCAACGTCTTTCATCTTATTCACCCTCCTTTACACGAAGGTCGGTAAGGCGTTTGTTTTCGCCCAAATCGGTAACCGTTTTCACGAAATCGTTCATAACCGACGCAAAACGTGCGCCTTCCGCTGCGGAAACCCACTCTACGCGCGTACGTTCTTTTTCAATGCCCATATAGTTTAAGAAACTAAACAAGAGTGCCATTCTTCTTCTCGTGTAGTAGTTGCCCGTTACGTAATGGCAGTCGCCAGGATGGCAACCGCAAAGGATTACGCCGTCCGCACCCTGTTGAAACGCCTTCAAGACGAACATAGGGTTGACACGACACGAACAAGGCACGCGGATAATTTTTACGTTTGCAGGGTAGCTTAAACGGCTGGAGCCGGCAAGGTCAGCACCTGCATACGAACACCAGTTGCAACAAAAAGCAACGATGTT
>JAZRDK010000043.1:0-2497 GCA_045660225.1 Candidatus Scatosoma sp. | reverse complement strand
CGAAGAAAAGAACGGCAAGCGCAAAGTGGTGGAAAGAAAACTGCTTCCTTGCTACGTCTTTATCAAGATGATTTACACCAACCAAATTTGGTATTACGTTACGAGCACGCGTGGCGTAACGGGTTTTTGCGGTCCTCAAGGTAGACCTATCCCTATGAAACCGGACGAAATCCGTAAGATGAAGTTGGAAACGTTCGTTTCCGACGAAGTGTTTGCAATCGGCGACACGGTGTCCATCGAAGACGGTCCTTTAAGCGGATTCTTGGGTACGGTTAAAGAACTCAACGCAACGGCGCAAAAGGCGAAAATTTCGACGACGATGTTCGGCAGAGCAACGGACGTGGAAGTGGAATACAATCAGATTAAAAAGATTGACGCACCCTTGCCCGAAGCAACCGCGGACGAAGAATAACGTTCGCACAACCATTTGTTAACAATGTGGGAGAGACGTCAAATCTTTTCAAGGCGTCTTGTCAAAACCACAAAGGAGAAATATTTTTATGGCAAAGAAGATTACCGCAGTCGTAAAATTGCAACTTCCCGCTGGTAAAGCTACTCCGGCTCCCCCCGTAGGTTCCACGCTTGGTCCCTTCGGTATCAACTTGCCCGGCTTTACGAAGGATTTCAACGCAAGAACGGCAGACAAAGCAGGTCTTATCATCCCCGTAGTCGTAACGATTTATCAAGACCGTTCGTTTACGTTTATTCTTAAGACCCCCCCCGCACCCGTTTTGATTAAGAAAGCTCTTAACCTTGACACCGCAAGTGCAAAACCCAACTCCGTAAAAGTTGGTAAGCTTACGAAAGCTCAGGTTGAAGAAATTGCAAAAATCAAAATGCCCGACCTTAACTGCACCAGCTTGGAAGCTGCGATGAGCATGGTCGCTGGTACCGCACGCAGTATGGGCGTTACCGTAGAAGACTAATAGGGGGTAGAAATCATGAAACACGGAAAGAAATATCAAGACAGCGTAAAAGCATTTGACTTGACGAAACAGTACGAAGCAACCGAAGCCATCAACGTTTTGCTTGAAACGGCTAAGGCGAAATTCGACGAAACCATCGAACTTCACGTTCGTTTGGGTGTAGACCCCCGTCAGGCAGACCAACAAGTTCGTGGCGTACTCGTTCTTCCCAACGGTACGGGTAAAACGAAGAGAGTTTTGGTTATCGCAAAAGGTGCGAAGGCTGACGCAGCAGCGGCGGCTGGCGCAGATTTCGTAGGCGCTGAAGAACTCATCGCTAAAATCCAAAACGAAAACTGGTTCGATTTCGACGTTATGATTACGACGCCCGACATGATGGGTATGGTAGGTCGTATCGGTCGTATTCTCGGTCCCAAAGGCTTGATGCCTAACCCTAAGTCGGGTACGGTTACGATGGACGTAGAAAAGGCAATTGCGGAAGTTAAAGCAGGTAAAGTTGAATACAGACTTGACAAAACCGCAATCATCCACTGCCCTATCGGCAAGAAGAGCTTTGGCGCAGAAAAACTTGCGGAAAACTACACGGCGCTTATGGACGCTATCGTGAAGGCAAAACCCGCAAGCGCAAAGGGTACGTATCTTAAGAGCGTTACGCTTGCGTCCACGATGGGCCCTGGCGTAAAAGTCGTTCCCAAAATCTAACGGTTAAAATTTAACCTAAAAAAAGAAAAATTTTCGTCAAAGACGGTCAAAAACAGTTGACTGTCTTTGGCGGAGATGGTATAATTACCATAGTAAAAATCCACCGCAGACAGCGAGAACCGAAAGGTTTAATAGGAAACTTCTCGCCGAGGTTATAGGAAACAAATTGCTTTCATAGGCAAACGACGTCCTTATGCCACGCGGTGTAAGGTATTTTTTTATGTCAGGCGGAAACGCTTAAAGGAGGTAACTATGTCGGCTAACGTAGAATCTAAAAAACTTATCGTAGAAGAAATCAAAGAAAAGATTTCGTCCAGCAAGTCCATCGTTTTTGCGGATTACAACAAGTTGACCGTTTTAGAAGTAACGGCGCTTAGAAGAAAATTCAAAGAAGCGAACTGCGAATACAAAGTATACAAAAACACGCTCGTAAGAAAGGCGCTTAACGATTTGGGTATCACCGAATTTGACGCAGACCTTAACGGTACGACGGCAACCGTATTCTGTGCGGACGAAACTAGCGGTGCAGCAGTTTTCGCAAAAGAAACGAAAGCAAACCCTGCACTTGTAGAAAAAATCGTTCCTAAGTGCGCATACGTTGAGAAGAAATATCTTGACAAAAACGGCGTTAAGGAACTCGCGGCAATCCCTTCCAAGGAAACGCTTATCGCGAAGATGCTTGGATGCTTCCAGTCCTCGCTTTCCAAATTTGTTGGCGTTTTGGACCAGATTGCAAAGGCAAAAGAAGGCAACTAATTTCTAAATCATCAAAAAAAATCATTATTAAAAAAATCGGAGGATTAAAAAATCATGGATGTACAGAAACTCATTGAAGAAGTAAAAGCTATGACCGTTCTTGAATTGAACGA
>JAZRDK010000042.1:0-34848 GCA_045660225.1 Candidatus Scatosoma sp. | reverse complement strand
AAAACGAGCTGTATCGTCAACACGAAGCCTATGAAAATTTCTCCGCGCGCGCATCTCAGCTGGCGCGGGATAGGGGCGTGGAAGTAAAAGAGCCAAACCCTATGAAGAAAGTTATGATGTGGAGCTCGATTAAAATGAGTACCTTATCCGACGACTCGCCTTCGCATATCGCGGAAATGATGGTGCAGGGTACGGTGATGGGTATCACCGCGTTAAAGCGGACGGCAGGCGAAGTCTTGTTTGACGAAAACGAAGACGTCGGCGCACTCTTAAACGATATGATTAAAACGGAAGAAGAATTTGAAGAAACGTGGAAGAAATATCTTTAATTTGCGGGGGGGCTTGCGCGCCCCCGTTTTTCTTTTTCAACGCATACCTGCCCCCGTCGTTTTTTATTTATCTCGTACATACCCCCGTCGTTTTTTATGAAAGTTTTGAAAAAATAACGCCTTCCACCCCTTTACTTTTGAAAAATTTTGTGCTATAATAAAAGAGTGCCTAAGAAAGAAAAGAAACTCTTTTCTTTTTTAGCCCAGCAAACGGACAAGGACGAAGGGTATGCAAACGCTTATCAAACAAACGCAGGCTTATAAGTTGATGCTCAGCGAAAAGCGGAAGGGGTTTCATCACGCCTATCTCGTGGTGATGGACGACGCCCGTTTTTTGCGTTTGGCGTTGAAGACGTTTGCAAAACTCTTTTTCGATTGCCAGGACGAATTGACCAGGGAAGAACAGGCGCTGTCTTCGCGCATTGACGCGGACGGGTATCCCGACTGTCTTTCCTTCCCCGAAGACGGCAAAAAACCCGTCGTGGAAGACGCGGAAAAAATACAAGAAGAAAGCGTGCTCCGCCCTATGCACGGCGAGAAAAAACTCTTTCTCATCTCCGACTTTGCAGACGCGAACCCAGCGACGCAAAACAAGCTTTTGAAACTTTTGGAAGAACCGCCCGAAGGCGTGGTTTTCCTGCTTGGCGCAACGTCGTCGTTTCCCGTTTTGCCCACCGTTTTGTCGCGCACGAAGAAGTTAGAAATCCCTGCTTTTAGCGTAGACGAAGTCGTTGCGTGCCTTTCCCGTATCTACGAAAACAAGTACGACAACCGCGTGCTTGAATTGTCCGCCGTCGCGTCGGGTGGACAGGTCGGCAACGCCGTCAACGTCTTGGAAGGGGGCAGATACAACACCCTTATCGAAACGGCGTTCGATTTTTGTTTGTCTTCCGTAAACACCCTTCCTATCGCCGTTAAAAAGCACGGCGATACGCCGTATAAAAAGGACGTTTTCACGCTCCTTCGTATGATTTTCAGGGACGCGCTCCTTCTAAAAAGCGGTGCTGGGAAGGAAAAAGACGTCGTCTTAAAAACGGAAATAGAGCGGGTCAAAAAGGTGGCAAACTCGTACACGGCGCGCGCGCTCACACAAGCGCAAACGCTTTTGAGCAAAGCGGAAAAGGACGTTTTTTTCAACGTACCCTTTGCCCAAGCCGTGGAAATTTGTATGGCAAATTTGCACGCTTGCAACTAAAAAACAATCGGCGAACGCGCCGAAAAAGGATATTTTATGATAAAAGTAGTAGGAATTAAATTCAAAAACGGCGGAAAATTGTATTATTTCTCGCCGAAGGCGGGCGACGTTTACGCCCGTAATATGCCCGTCGTCGTAGAGACGTCGAAAGGCATCGAATACGCGTGGGTGGCGTACCCTGAAAAGGAAGTACCCGACGACGAAGTCGTGCTCCCCTTAAAACCCGTCGTGCGTATCGCCACGCAAAAAGACAAAGATTTTTACGCGGAGTGCGAAGCGAAAAAACCGCGAGCAATGCAGGTTTGTAAGGAAAAAATCATCAAACACGAATTAGAAATGAAACTCGTCGACTGCGAATACGCGTTTGACGGCACAAAACTCGTGTTCTATTTCACGTCCGCAAACCGCGTCGATTTTAGAGAGCTGGTGAAAGACCTTGCGTCCACTTTCAAAACGCGCATCGAACTTCGCCAAGTCGGTACGCGCGACGAAACGAAGTATTTAGGCGGACTTGCGCCCTGCGGACGCGTTTGCTGTTGCGCAGGTAATATGCCCGAATTCAAAAAAGTAAGCGTAAAAATGGCGAAAAACCAAGGTCTTTCGTTAAACCCTGGAAAAATCAGCGGTCTTTGCGGAAGATTGATGTGTTGTTTGAGTTATGAAAACGATTACTACGCAGAAGCGGTAAAGAAAATGCCGAAAGTCGGCGCGGAAGTCGGCTCGCCCGAAGGCAAAGCAATCGTCGTGTCCTTGAATATGTTGAAAATGGAAGTCAAGGTGAAAATCGACGACAGAAACGGTGGTTGGATTTATAAGGATTTCCCCGTGGAAAGTATCCGTTTTAAGAAAAATAACCAACCCGAGCCGAAGGAAGACGACGAAGAATAAAAAATAAGCGGTTGTTTTTAGTTTCCCTATTGACAACCGTTTTTTTATGTGTTATAGTAGAAATAACTTATGATAAGGGGTGAAAACGATGTGCTTTTTTAATAGAATCAAAACGAAAGACGTGTATGCCTTTTTTGAAGACGCTTGGCAAAACGCAAATATTCCTGAATTTCCTCCGAAGGGCTCGCGACGGACGAAAACGTTTGGTATTTGCGATTATAACACATTAGAAAAGAAATACGTTTCTTTCAAGATGCGCGGAAACCTTGGTAAATGGTATATGGATTACCAAGCCATCTATGATGCGAAAAAGAAAACCGTTTTCTTCCGCGTTTATTATTTCAACCTTACGGTAACGAATCCCGACACGATAAAGGCGTTTAAGGACACTTTCAAGGCGTTTAATTTCTTCTTTAATTACAGCGACGTCGTAATCAATTCCCACGAAGTACGCGTTAAGAAATTAGACGATATTAAAAAAGCTTTCTACGAGTTTGTGAAAAACTGGAACGAAAGCGGAGTTTTCAAAATTTGCAATCAATATAAATCAAACGAAGAATTGAAGAAAAAATAACGTCTTCCTTCTATAACAAAAAAAGCTAACTTTGCAGTTAGCTTTTTATTTTTTCTTAAAAGCAAGCCTTCAAAACTTGCAAATTGTCTTTTGTGGTCAAGTGTTTATATCCACCGCCTTCGCCCGTCGTTTCCGCAATTTTTTCAAGCATATCTTCCGTTGCTCCTAATTCTCGAAGGGTAAGCGGAATTCCCAGTTCTTTTGCAAAATTTTCAAGGCATGCAATCCCTTCCAGCGCAATTTCATCCTTGGTTTTTTTCTCGCTTTCCACCTTCCAAACGTTCTTGGCAAAGCGGACGAATTTATCCAGCCCGTCCTTGTAAATATACCGATAATACGGCATGGAAATTACGGCAAGCCCAAGCCCGTGCGGACAATCGGTATACGCGCCGAGCTGATGTTCAAGATGATGCACGTGCCAGTCCTGCGTTTTTGAAAGCCCCGTAACCGTGTTCAGCCCCAGCGTCGCGCACCACGTAATATTACTGCGCGCCTCGTAGTCTTCAGGGTTTTTCAAGGCGATTTTCGCGCTGTGTATCAGCGATTGCATCACCGCCTCGATGACGTAATCGGTTGTGTTGTCGTCTTCGCCCGAGAAATACTGTTCCATCAGGTGCGATAATATATCAAAGATACCGCTTACCATTTGCATTTTAGGGACGGTATAGGTAAATTCGGGGTTCAAAATGGAGAATTTCGGATACACCTTCGGCGGAAAAATTCTGCCTTTTTTGACGGTGATTTCTTCGTTGGTGATGACGCTTCCGCCGTTCATTTCCGACGCCGTACCCGTCATTGTCAAAATCGCGCCCACAGGCACAATTTCGTTGTCTACTTCTTCAAAATTCACCCAAAATCGTTGCCACGGGTCGCCCTTTGCGTACGCGGAAACGGAAATTGCCTTTGCACAATCTATTGTAGAACCGCCCCCAACCGCCAAAATTAGGTCAATTTTACGTTCTTTTACCAGCTTTGCTCCTTCCAAAACCTGCCTGTACGCAGGGTTTGGTTTTATCCCTGCCAACTCGAAAACCTGCTTTCCGCTTTCCTTTAAGATTTGTACCACCTTATCGTATAAACCCGTTTTTTTAATCGAGCCTTTTCCGTAAACAAGCAAAACGTTTTTTCCAAAATTTTCAAGCTCTTTGGAAAGTTTATTAAGCGCATCCTTCCCAAAATGTATTTTCGTTGGATTGTAATAGGTAAAATCGTATAACATTTTCTTCTCCTAAAACACTTTTTTAATACGTATCGCCGTATAAACCGTCTTCACGCATAAACTTTCATTTTTTACAACGGGTTTTTTCTTTCTTTTCCCTGTCCGCGCGGATATTGCTTTGGAGTAGATTTTACCTTCTCGACGACGGCGAGCGTACGCTCTCCATACCCTTCGGGTAACTCGTAAAAAATTTCCTTTTTTAAGACGCCACCCAACGTTTTGTACGCCGACTGCGCCTCCTTAATTTCTTCTCTATCTCCACCTTTATAGGCAATAAACTGACCGCCCACTTTGACAAACGGCAGACAATATTCTGACAAAGTATTCATCCTTGCCACCGCGCGCGCCGTCGCAAAATCATACTTTTCTCTAAATTTTGTTTCCTTCAAAGCGTCTTCCGCGCGCATATTGTATATATGCACGTTCTTAAACCCCAACTTATCCACAACAACGTTCAAAAATTCGCATTTTTTACCCACGCTTTCAAACAAATCAAAGGATAAATCAGGGCGCAAAATCTTCAAAACCATAGACGGAAAGCCTGCCCCCGAGCCTATTTCCGCAACCTTTGCATTTTCTAAAAACAAATCCGCGCCGATGCTACTGTCCAAAAAATGCTTATAATATATATCTTTTTCTTCTAAAATCGCCGTAAGGTTGTATTTTTGGTTGTATTCTAAAAGCAATAACCGAAATCTTTCAAAAATTTCCTTCTTTTCTTTCAAAATTACGTCTTCGTAAAATGTTTGTATGTTTTCGTAAATCATAGTTTTTCCTTTTTTTCCACCATACCTTTATAACGTTATCAACAGGGTGGATAACTTTGTTTATATCTTCAATTTTTTTATATTTATGCAACGATTTTTTATCGTTTATGCACGGCGATTTTATCTTGTTGTTTCGACAAAATTTTCCTTTCCACAAATCCACAAATCATCCACAATTTTGTCCACAGCTTTTTTATAGGTTGTCCACATCCTTTTCAAAAGGAAAATCCCTTTATTTTCCTAATAAAAAAGGCTTAAAATTAGACTTGTCCACATTTCCACACCACCCTACTACTAATACTACTTTTTACTATAATAAATAATAAAAGACAACGGGGGGAAGGAAACACTTTTTATAAATAAATTATTTTCGAAAACGGTTTTGATTTTTCAAACGTTTTTACCGTAAACGCCGTTCCGCCGACACTCTTTTTACAGTACGCAATCATTACGTTGGCGCGTTCTACCATATATTTGTCCCGCTTTTGCATACAACCTTTGAAATACGTTTCGGATACGAAGATACGCTCGTCTGATTGTTCCAAAATAGAAACGTATCTTTTTTTGTCGTTTTCAGAAAAATATTTTTCTTGGTTATAACAGGGAATACACGCAACGAGCTTGATAAAAGGAAAGCGTTTTTTTAAGGAAATCACCGTTTCGCCGGCAATCAAATCAAAACCCATCGCCATACCGCATAAAAACGTATCGACGCCTGTAAGAATAAGCGTTTTAATTTCCTTTTTTAATTTGCGCGCGGAAAAATCTTTATCCAGCTGTCTATGGCCGGTAAAGATACACGTTTTTATTGCGTTTTTTTCTTCTTCGCAGGGTAAAAAAAGTTGAGTCATAATACTGTATTAGTATAACACGAAAAAGCCGATTTGTCAACGGCTTGGAAAAAGGAAGATTTTATAAAAAAAGTTTCTTATTTCGGCTATAAATTCGTAGAATTTACTTGCAAAGAAAAAGGAAATATGGTAAAATAAAAGGGAATAAAAAGTAAGGAGAAAAAGTTATGAAATTTGTGTGCGACGGGATGGCGCTTTCGGACGCGTCTATTACGGTAAGCAAGGCTTGCGCGGTAAAAACGACGAATCCCGTTTTTGAAGGTATTGAAATTATTGCGGAAAACGACGGGGTTATTTTGACGGCGTCGGATGGTGAAATTACCATTAAAAAGAAAATTAAAGCGGAAGTGTTTGAAGAAGGCGCAGTCAGCGTGAAAGGGAAAATGTTTGCCGATTTCGTCAGCAAAATTTCCACGTTTGAAGTCGTATTTTCCGCGGACGACAGGGGAATTGTGTTGCGCTATGGCGACAGCGAATCGTATATGCCCCTTTATATGGTCGGCTCGTCCTATCTTGGAAAAGAAGACCCCACGCAAGGCAAAGAATTTTTTGAAATTAAAGAAGACGAATTTAAGTCTTTGATTTCTAAAATTATTTTCTGTTGTGCGGTAGACGAAAGCAGACCGATTTTGAAAGGCGCGCTTTTGGAAGTGAAAAACGGAAGATTGACGGCGACGGCTATCGACGGGTTTAGACTTGCTTACGGCAGTACGGAAATTATGGAAGGTAGCGCGGAAATGAAAATTATCTGCCCTGCAAGAACGCTTAACGAAATTTCGCGTATGCTTGGCGAAGAAAATTCGATTAAAGTTTACGCGGACAAAAACTATCTTTGCGTTGCGGAAAAAGACACGGTAATTAAATCGCGCCTTTACGCAGGCGAATTTGTTAAAAAGGAAGCGATTTACCCCATCGACTTGCCCACGCAAGTAAACGTAAGAAGAAGCGAATTGATTGAAAGTGTCGAACGTGCGTCCGTCTTGATTCGTGGCGAAAAAGAACCGTTTATTATGTTGGACGTAAAGCCCGGCAAAATGGTGATTACCGCAAATTCGGAAATGGGTAAAATTGAAGAATCGCTGACTTGTGAATTAAACGGCAAAGAAATTAAAACGGCAATGAACTTTAAGTATTTGTTAGAAGCGACGAAGGCGTTGACGGAAGAAAACGTCGTCATTTCTTTCAACCAACCCGTTTCGCCTTTTACGATGGAAAACGAAAACGACAAAACGTATCAGTATTTGATTATGCCCGTTCGTCCCGGAAACAACGCATAAAAGACGGGAAAAGTAAGGAAAAAGTCATTGAAAAATAAAAAAGCGGATAAAATCGCTTGACGGAAATTAAGAAAGTAGGATATAATAAGAAAGTTATTGTGGGACGAAACGCGATAACCACCTAAAAAAAGAAAAAAAACCAAATCAGGAGAAATAATTATGAAAAGAACTTTCCAACCCAAGAAAAGACAAAAGAGCAAAGTACACGGTTTCCGTAAGAGAATGGCAACGTCCGCAGGCCGTCGCGTTTTGAAAAGACGTAGAGATAAGGGCAGAAAGAGATTGACCCACTAATTGAATTTCTAAAAGCGCAATATAAAACGAAATTCCTTTCCTTTTTTCTAAGAAGGAGAGGAATTGCCGTTTTTTAAGAAATACGGATTTTTCTAAAATTCCTTTCTAAAAAGGCAGTATGAAATATTTACGCATCAAAAAACAAGCGGATTTCACGCGAATTTTTAATAAGGGAAAGCGCGGATTTTCCGCGTCTTTGACGGTGGCTTTTCGCCCGTCCGCTAAGACGGGTATGGCGGTTTCCGTCGGAAAAAGACACGGCAAAAGCGTGCAAAGAAACCGTATTAAAAGGCTTTTGAGAGAAGCGTTTAGAAGCGCGCAAACGGAATTAAAGGGCACGTACTCTTTTATTTTAGTACCGAAGGTGTTAGAACACTATTCGGTGAAAGAATTTGAAAGGGATTTGAAATGTATATTCAAAAAAGAGAACTTATAACCTTTCGGTTTTCCGCTCTTTTTTTTGGAAACGTGCGGTATTTAAGGAAAAAAGTTTTTAAGCCGTACGTTCGTTGGTTTTGTATACGGTGCATCCGTTTTTACCAAAAACACCTTTCTAAAAAAACTTGCCTTTACCACCCGACCTGTTCGCAGTACACGATGGAGTGTTTTCATCATCACGGCGTAACGCTTGGGTTTTTGTTAGGGATTTGGCGGATTATACGGTGCAACCCCTTTTCTAAGGGCGGATACGACCCTGCCCCCCTGCCCTATTTCAAAAAAAGATGGCTTTTATAAAGCGTTTGAAAACGCGCAAAAACGGAAAAAAAGTAAGGGCAAAACTGTAAAATAAGAAAACCTTGCGATTTTCGCAAAAAGGAATAGTAATGGAAGTAACGCAATTATTAACGAGTATTCCCGTTTACGGACAAACTTTCGAGGTTTCGATAAACTGGATAGGGCAAATTATTAAATGGCTCTGCGAACTCGGCGCTGGTGTCGGCGTGGGTATTATTTTGTTTTCGCTTCTTTTGAAGCTTATTACCCTGCCTTTCGACGTTTATCAAAGAATTTCTATGCGTAAGCAGAATTTCCAGATGAAAGCAAACCAGGAAAAAATGGAAAGACTGCAAAAGCAGTACGCCAACGACAAGGAAAAGTATAACCAAAAATTGATGGAAATGTATAAGGAAAACGGGATTTCGATGATGTCGTCCTGTTTGCCTATGATTTTGTCGTTGGTTATCTTTATCGTTGCCATCAATGCGTTCAACGCGTTTGCACAGTATTCGAACATCCAAAACTACAACACCATGGTCGGCGCGTACAACGACACGATTGAACGTTATTGTCCCGACCTTGAAGACAAAAATATCACGGAAGTACAGGGCGAAAACGGGTATACGTACACCGTAAAAGGGAACGATGCCGACGATTATTTCTATTTAGAAGTAACCACCGACAAGGTAATCCCTGCAACGGAAAGGGTTGCCTTCATTAAAAACAGCCCCGACAAAGTATACCACATCGACGTACAAAAGGTGAAGGACTCCGCGCTTTGGAAAAACGGCGTAATTCAAGTGACGGACAAGACGGAAGGCGACACGGCGGAACAAAAGGAAGCCAACGCCATCCGCGCGTACTTCATTGAAGAAGGTCAAAACGCCGTAAAAGAAGTGTACGAAAAAGACGTCAAGGAAGACACGCGATTCCTTTGGATTAAGAACATTTGGGTAACCGACGCAACGTACAAAGCGCCCGTTTTGAGTTACGTAGATTTCGAAACGGAAGCGAAACGCGAAGCGTTTGAAGTGGGCGACGAAGAAATTAAATACAGCGACATCAGTCAGTACACCAACGTGTACAGCGAAAGCTCGTATAATCTTATCACGGCGAAACTTGACGAATCGAAGACGGCGTACAACGGTTATTTCGTGCTTATCGTACTGTCCATCGGCACGATTTTGTTGCAACAGTTTGTTACCATGCGTTCGCAAAAAGAACAACAAAAGTTCTCGACGGTAGACGGACAGGGCGCAGGTCAGCAAAAAATGATGATGATTATCATGACGGGTATGTTTGCGATTTTCTCGTTTATGTACAGCTCGGCGTTCTCTATTTACCTTACGGTAAGCAACGTATTCTCGATGGGCTCGACGTTTATCATCAATAAGTTCGTGGACAAGAAAATGTCGAAAAAAGAAGCGGAACTTAACCAAGCAAGATACTCCAACAACACCCTTTCGCGTATCGAAAAAGCAAAACAAGCAGGCAAAGATTCTGCGGAACAAAACAGAAAAAAATAATTGACGAGAGATAATAGAAAAACCCTTCTTAGGGTTAGGAGCAAATTATGAAATATACGGAATTTACAGGCAAGACGGTTGCGGAAGCCGTCGCAAAAGGGCTGGCGGAGCTCGGATTAACGGAAGCGGATGCGGAAATTCGCGTCTTGGAAGAAGGAAAGAAAAAACTGTTCGGTTCGGTGAAAGCACGCGTTGAAATCGCCCCGAAATCGTCCGAAAAATCGGCAACCGCGTCTTCCATTAAGGAAGACGAAACGGCGGAAAATATCGCCGAAATTAACGCTGTAATCAACGAAAACGCAACGGACGGCGAACGCACCGTTACGTTTTTGGAAGGACTTTTCAAACTCCTTAAAATTACCGCTTGTACCGAGCTTGTTTCGGAAGACGAAAAAGTGGAAATCAACGTAACGGCAAGCAACACGACGGCGATTATCGGCAAACACGGGGCTATGTTGGACGCAATTCAGACGTTGGCTGGCGCGGTGGCAAACACGGGCAGGGACGATTATAAAAGGGTTGTCGTTGACTGTGAAAACTATCGTGAAAACCGTGAAGCTACGCTTGAAAAGTTGGCTGGAAACCTTGCGGACAAAGCGATTCGTTTGGGCAAGAAAATTAAACTTGAGCCGATGAATCCTTATGAAAGAAGAATTATTCACGCGTCGCTTGCGGAAAAGGAAGGCGTTTCGACGCAGAGCGAAGGAAAAGAACCTAATCGCTATCTCGTCATCGTGCCTGAAAACTTGGAAGACCCCGACGCGCCTGCTATTCCTGCAAGAACGGAAAGAAACGATAGACGTGGACGCGGAAACGGCGGTTATAACCGCGACAAGGGCGGAAGAAACGGGTTTAACCGTGGCGGTAAGGGCGGTTTTAAGAAACCGTACAACCGCGACAGAAAGCCTTCTTCTGGAAACGGCAATTCGGGCGGTACGTCCTTGAAAAACACCGATTTCTTCGGTCTTTTCCTTGGTAACAGCGGTAATAGTTCGGAAGAATAAAAAGTAAAAAAGAAAAGCCACCCAAAGGGTGGCTTTTTTCTTTGTATTTCTTATTCCTCGTCCGTTTCTTCGTCGTCTTCGTCGACGTAGATTTCTTTCGGCGCGGTGATGACGTCGTAAATTTTATTTAAGACGTCTTCCTTCCCTGCCCCCGTTTCCGAGCTGGTGGCAAGAAGGTTGGCAGGCGCAAGGTATAAATCGGACGCAATCGCCTTCAAATGCTCCTTCACCTTCATTTTCGACAGCTTGTCCGTCTTTGTCAGCGTTACCGTGAACGGAAGGACGTGATAATGCAAATACTCAATCATTTGCACGTCGTCCGCCGTGGGGTCGTGTCTGGAATCGACCAACATAAACACGTGCGAAATGTATTCCTTCATTTTGAAGAAGTCGTCCAAGGTTTTCGCCCACTTCTCTTTTTCGCCCTTCGATACGCGTGCAAACCCGTAACCGGGCAAATCGGCAAGGATAAACTCGCCGAAATCAAAATAATTGACAAGGCGCGTACGCCCAGGCTCGCTACTCGTTTTCGCGAGCTTTTTTCTATTTGCCAACATATTGATAAACGAGCTTTTCCCAACGTTAGATTTACCGCAAACGGCAATCATCGGCTTATTAGGAACGATGAATTGCTCCTTTTTTGCTGCCGACGTAATAAAGGTTGCGTTTTTCACCGTCAAAAGGCAGGGTTTTTGGTTGTTTTCGTGTTTCTTCTCGTACATGGTATCGTCCTTTTAGCAACGAACGTCGTTTCTGCGTTCGGTTTCGGGCATCGGCAAAACGGGTTTTTGCGCCCCGCCTTTCCCGGAAACGGCAGATTTTTTGGGCTTAAATTCTTCTAAAACAAGGCGGAATACTTCGTCTACGCATTTCACGGGCACGAAGGATACGTCCTTTTGTACGACGAAGGGAAGTTCGTCAATCTCACGCCTGTTTTCGTCGGGGATAATCACCGTTTTGATGCCCATACGACGCGCGGCAAGCGCTTTTTCCTTCAAACCGCCGATAGGCAACACTTTACCGCGAAGGGTGATTTCGCCCGTCATTGCAATATCGCCACGGACGCGTTTGCCTGTGAACACGGACAAAATTGCCGTCGCGATGGTGATGCCTGCGCTGGGTCCGTCCTTCGGCGTCGCGCCTTCGGGGACGTGGATATGCAAATCCGTCTTTGCAAAAACGTCTTGGTCGACACCGTACTCGTCCGCGTGCGCGCGGATATACGAAATTGCCGTCAGCGCGGATTCCTTCATCACGTCGCCGAGCTTGCCCGTCAGTTTGACGTCGCCTTTCCCTAAAAACGAAGTCGCTTCCACCGTCAAGGCAGTACCGCCCACCGCCGTCCAAGCAAGCCCCGTAACCGTGCCGATTTCCGCCGTAAAGCGTTCGGGTTTGGACTTGAACTTAGGTGCGCCAAGCAATTCTTCTACGGCGCGTTTATCGATTGTAAACTTGGACGTGGTGTCCCCGTTTGCGTGTTTAACGGCAAGTTTTCTGCAAAGCGAGCCAACCGTGCGCTCTAAACCGCGGACGCCGGCTTCGCGCGTATAGCCTTCGATGGCGGTGCGGATGCCCGCGTCGGTAAATTTCGCCTGTTTTTCCGTCAAGCCGTTGGCTTTCAACTGTTTCGGTACGAGATAGCGACGGGCAATTTCCGTCTTTTCTTCCATCGTGTAGCCGGAAAGTTCGATGATTTCCATCCTGTCGCGCAGGGGCGCGGGAATCGTATCCAGCGTGTTTGCCGTTGCGATAAACAGCACCTTGCTCAAATCGTACGGCGCTTCTAAAAAGCGGTCGCGGAAGGTTGCGTTTTGTTCGGGGTCAAGCACTTCCAAAAGCGCGCTTGCCGGGTCGCCGTGCATATCGGACGTGATTTTGTCGATTTCGTCGAGCAGGAAAACGGGGTTAATCGTGCCTGCGTTTTTCATTGCGTAGAGAATACGACCTGGCATTGCGCCGATGTACGTTCTTCTATGTCCGCGGATTTCCGCTTCGTCCTTGACACCGCCAAGGCTCATCCTGACGAATTTTCTGCCGAGCGCGCGCGCAATCGAGTTTGCGATGCTGGTTTTGCCGACGCCGGGCGGGCCGACGAAACACAAAATAGGCGCTTTCATTTCGCCCGTCAGTTTCAAAACGGCAAGGTATTCGACAATGCGTTCTTTGATTTTTTCTAAGCCGTAGTGGTCGGCGTCTAAAACTTCGGCGCAGTCTTTTAAGCTTTCCGTGTCCTTCGTTTCTTCCGTCCAGGGCAGGGACAAAACCTGTTCTAAATACGTAGAAACGACGGTGTATTCCGCCGACGATGACGGCATTTTGCCAAGCCTGTCTACTTCTTTAAGGCATTTTTCCTTCAAGTCGGCAGGCAGGTTTTTCGCCTCGATTTTTTCGCGGAATTCGTCTTCTTCTTTGTTGTCGTCGCCAAGCTCGGTATGAATTGCCTTCAACTGTTCGCGAAGGAAATATTCCTTTTGGTTTTTGTCGATGCTTTGGCGGACTGCGCCCGCTATTTTCTTTTCGATGCGCGAAATTTCCAGCTCGTCGTTCAAACAGCGTTCGAAACGGCGAAGGCGTTCTACCACCCGTTCTTCTTCCAGAATTTCCTGCTTAATCGGAAGGCGGACGCGCATAGTTGCAAGCGCGACGTCCACGTATTCGTCCGCGTCCGAAATGCGTTCAAGACGGGTGGACGTTTCTTTGCTGATTTTCCCGTCCGTAGCCAGTACGTCTTTGACAAGCTCCTTCGCGGTGCGGAAATACGCCTCTTCCAGCGTTTCGTCGCCGTGGATAACCTTCAAAGGGTCGCAAACGGCGGAAAAATGACCGCCTTCAAAGCGTACGGCGCGTGCGCGCGCACGGTAAAGGACTTCGCAGACGACGCGTACGGCGTTGCCCGGAAGTTGAGCGACTTGCTTAATTTTCGCTACGCTACCCACCGTGTACAAGTCTTCGGGCGTTATATCCTGCTTGTCCGTGTCGCGTTGGGTGAGAATTAAGAGTTTTTTGTCCCCTGCCGTCGCGCGTTGAATCGCCTGCAAAGTAACTTCCCTGCCCACTTCAAACGAGATGGACGTGTGCGGAAAAGCGACCTTTCCCCGAAGGGGAACGACGGGATAGAGATTTGTAGTTTTGTTTTCGTTTTCGTAATGTTCCATATACCTATTATTACCCGCGTAGCGCCCGTTCTAAACAGGCGCGGATAAGGAAAGAAAAGGACGGGGTTTGCGCCCGCCCTTGTTTTTGAAATTAGTCTTCCGAAGATTCTGTTTCTTCGTCCGTAACCGCAGGGTCAGTCGAGCCGTACGAGTAGTTATAATTGTAGTAGTAATATTTTTTATAACCGCCGTAGTATTTGCCCGATTGCGACGCTTTGTAGTCGTTGACGACGACGCCAAGCACGTTTGCCTTTGCAAAATCGAGTGCGTTGAGTGCGCGCGAAATATCGCTGACGTAAGAAACTTGGTGACGGCAAACGAGCACCGTGCCGTCCACTTCCGTCGCCAAAGCCAACGCGTCCGAAATCAAAAGCACGGGCGGTGTGTCAATGATGACGTAGTCGTAACGCGAACGCAGTTCTTGCAAAAGGTTCTTCATTTCGTTGCTTTCCAAAAGCTCGTAAGGTTTGGGCGAGTGCGTACCGCAGGTGATATACGAAAGGTTGGGGTTAACCGACGAGAGATGGGTGACTTCGTCCAGCGTGTTTTGACCGGACAGGTAGTCGGAAAGACCGGGCGCGGACTTGCGCTTGAAATATTTCGCCACCCTGCCTTTTCTAATGTCCGCGTCGACAAGCACGACTTTTGCGTCGGAAAGGGCAAACATCAAGGCAAGGTTTGCCGTGACCGTCGTTTTGCCGTCTTCGGGATATGCCGACGTCGTCATAATAGCGACACCGCCCTGTTTTCTAGGAACGGCTACGGAAAGCGTAGCCTTCAAATTGCGGAAAGCCTCCGTGACGTCGAAGGGGGTTTTTTCGTTGATTAGAAATTGCGTTCTGTGCGAGTGATGCGCTGCTACGCCCGACGCCTTGATGGCGCGTTTCTCGCTTTTGCTTTTAGATAATTTACCCGTTATAAAGGAAAGAAAGCCCATTATTTTTCCTCCTTTTCGTTCTTTTTCTTGTCCTTGGCGTCTACCGACAGTTCTTCAATCGTAGGCACGATACCAAGCAGGGGAACGTTGAATTTTTTGGTGATAATTTCGGGGTCGCGAAGACGTTTGTCTAATCTATCGACGATAAGGATGACGATGCTTGCAAGGATAAACGCGAGCGCGCCTATCAAAAGCCCGTACTTAATCGATTGTTTCGTTGCGTACATAGGGTTGATAAGCGAGATGTCGTCCGTACGCGTAATTCTTTGGCAGTTCGTACCCTGATAACCTGCAGGGATAGTCATGTTTTCTTCAACGAACGCGGATACAACCGATTCGGTGACGATTTCGTTGCCGTCCTTATCCGTTTCCACAGCGCCCCTTACACGGCGCAATACTTCGTTGGCGAACGGTTCGTCGTTCAAAACGGAAATTTTTACGTAGATGAAACTGCGCGCAAGGTTGTTGACGTTTTCTGCCGTTGCCTCTTCCTGCAAGAAGGAATAGGAAAGCGCGTTCTTAAACTGCGAAAGCGCGCTCTTATAAAGGGCGGTTTGTTGCCAAGCAAGCAGGGTAGAATTGACTGCTTTGTCCGCCTTTTGCTTTGCGTCGTCCGCTGCGGATTTTGCGATTTGCGCCTGCGCTTTCGCGCCGTTTTCGCCTTCGTACTTTTCGTACACGGACTTAAACGCGTCCGTTTGCAAATCGGCAATGTCGTTTACGAGTTTTTTATACGCGCTTTGGCTGTATGCAATGCCTGCGTATTCCGACGTGCAAAGCGCTTCTTCCCAAGCCGATTCTAATTCGGCAAGCGCGTCCGTTGCGGCAAGTTGTTTTGCATCCGCGTCCGCCTTTGCCGAGTTCGATTTCGCAAGCTCGCTGTTGGCGCTGTCGATAAGCGCGTCCAAGCCGAGCGCGACTTCCGCAGGGTTGTCGTTATTGACCCAAACGCCCTTTTTCGGTAAAGCGTCGCCGTTTAAGATAAGCTTTTCGGCAAAGCTGTCCGATTCTAAAAGCTGAATCATCGATTTCATAACGTGCGAGCCGTACGCGCCGTAAACGCTGTACTGGCTTTCACCGCTGGGCGCGTCTTCCGGTTTTTCGGGGTTGACGTAGAATTCTACCGTCGTACCGTAGTAGTTTACGTCTACCGTACGGATTGCCGTGATACCACCGCCGATGATACCGCCTAAAACAACGACGAGTATCAAGAGTTTGACACGGCGCCACAGCAATTTTACGATGTCGAGAAGGCTGATGCCTTCTTCTACCATAACGTTGTTGTTCTCCATTAAAATCTCCTTTAGAAAGGTTTTTCGCGTGTTTGGAAGGTTTTTATAAGGAACTTATAAAACCTTCGTTTTTACATTATAGCACGGAAACGACGCTTTGTAAAGCGTTTTCGTGGGAAAGGCAAAAAATAACGGCGCAAACGGACGAAGAAAAACGGGCGAAGGAGTCGCTTCGTCCGTTGGATGGAAAAGTGTATCAAATTTTGCGTTCAACGCGTACACGGTAGGCGGTGTTTTCACGTCGCGTCGTAGATTTGCCCGTGCAGGGCGCGAAGCGTGTCGTACGGTGTTTTTGCGCGCGAAAAAAGATAGGACAGCTCGTTTTGGGTTAGGTCGAAAAGGTGCGTTTCGTTTTCGTCGTACACTTCCAAAACAAGATAAGCTCCGCGAGAGAGAAAACGGAAAACGTCTTTGATTGGGCACGTGTCTTCTACGGCGACGCGACGGATTTCCACGCCCTTTTTCAAGGGCGCGCGGAAGGTGAAATCCAGCTTGTTATACACGGCGGTTTTGTCTTTGTTGCCAAGTCCGCCGAAAAACAGAAACAGCGAAAAAAGGAGCAGGGAAAGGTTAAACGTTCCGTCTGTCAGTAGCAACGTGAACGCAAGAAAAAGCAGGGCGGAAAGCCCAAACGTAAACGCAAGGCAAATCCGACGGGCGCGTTTTTCCGCACGGCTTTCGTCCGCAGAGCGTTTGAAAAACGCCCGCGCGAGCGCGCATTGTAAAACTCTGCCCCCGTCCAAAGGATAGGCCGGTAAAAGGTTGACAAACGCGACGGAAACGGACGCATAATAAGCCACGTCCGTAAACGCGTACGTGCTGGGCACAAACCACCAAAGCGCGACGAAAAGCACGGCGGTTAGAAGATTGCAAATCGGGCCTGCCAAGGCAACGAACGTTTCGTCCTTGAAGGAAATGCCTTTCAAATCGCCGTCGATAATCGCGCCGTAGGGAAGAAGGACGATAGAGTTGAGCGTGTAACCAAGCCGTCTGCTAGCGAGCGCGTGCGCGTACTCGTGTTGGACGGCGACGATGGTGCTGGCGAGAAACAAAAACAGTTCGCCCGTGAACGCGTACCACACGCCCACGACGAGAAACAAAGGATGCAGACGAAAAAGACGGGCGCGCTTTCGTTTTTGCGGAAAAGGAAGCGAGCGACGGGAAGGTCGCTCGCTTGCAAAGTCGCGGTGAAACAATCGTTTAGCTTTGTGTGGAAACCCACGCCAGACAGTTTTCGTCCGTCAGTTGGAAACAATTCAGAAGTTCGCCCGAAGAATACATCGTGAATTGCACTTCCGCCTCGCCGTCGCTGTAACCGACGGGGACGTTTGCCTTGACTTCGTCGCCGACGGCGTAATACGCCGTAGACAAACCGCTGATAACACCCGTGAACGTGTCCGAATAACCGATTTTCATCACGAACAAACCGTCGCTATCCTTGGCAACGTCCGTAATTTTTCCGTTTGCCGAAGGATAGATATGGCAAGCGTCCGTCAGCGTCAAAACGCCCGTCGGAGAAAGGCTTAATTCCGCGTCCGAGTTTTCGGAAACGACGGGCGAAAGCTGAAACTCGTTGTACGGCGTGTCGTTTGCTTGTGCCTGCTTGGGCGATTCGCTAAGCGAGCGGAAAAAGGTGTTTACCGCGCTGGAAGGCATAAACACGTTGGTTAAAAAGATAGCCCCGCAAAGCGCACAGGAAAGCGCGAATTCTACGCCCAAAACACGGCGTACGGCTTTGGGGGTATAATGCGCGTTCAACGCGTACCTGCCCCCTTCATTTTCGTCGGATTGCAGGGTGTAATCGTCGGGGAAAAGCGCGTTTTCATCCGCGAAACGGCGTTTTTCGTCCGTTGAGTATAAGCGGACGGTGTCTATACGGTCGGGAATCGGGTCAAAGTCTAACCTGCCCCCGTTGTTTTCCGTTTCGACGGGCGGAATTTCGCTTTGCGTAGGTTCGTCAAGGCGTTCGTTGACTTGCGCGATGACGGACTCTTTTAACGCGGCTTTCGGCGTCGAAGGGTCTTCGACGGGTTGGGGCGTAACCGCCTTCTTGCGTTTGCGCGGTTTTTTGACGACGTTTACGGTGGAAACGGGAATTTCCAACATTTCAGCGTATTCGATTTCTTCGTTCATACGATATCTCCTTCTCGTTTGCTTTCTATCTTATTCTATGTACGAAAAAAGCAAAGTAGAACGAGAAAAAGAAAAACCTGCAAACGCAGGCTTCGTCTGTTTTAAGAACAAAAAAAGGAGCAGAACGCAACGCCCTGCCCCTTCTTATTTAGCAAAAGTTATTCGGTTTTGTCGCAGTTTTCACAAGCGCAATCTTCCTTCTTTTCTTTAAGGACGATGTTCAAAACGATACCGAGAATCATTGCAACCGCCGTCGAAGTGATGACGATGCTGGTGTTGGGGATTTGAATCGTCAAACCGCCGATACCTGCAACCAAGATGGCAGCAGCGATGAAGATGTTACGGCTCTTCGTGAAGTCTACTTTTTCGGTAATGAGCATCTTAACGCCCGACGAAGCGATGAAACCGTAGAGTGCAAGCGAAACACCGCCCGTTACGCAAGCGGGAATCGTTTGAACGATAACCATAAGCGGGGTGAAGAAACCGAGCGCGATGGTCGCGATACAAGCGGTGATGATGACGCGTACGGAAGCAACTTTCGTTACGCCGACAACGGCTACGTTTTCGCCGTAGGTCGTGTTTGCACAACCGCAGAGCATACCGGAAACCGCCGTTGCGATACCGTCGCCCATAAGCGTACGGTCAAGGCCGGGGTCTTTCAAAAGGTCTTTATGGATAACGCCACCAAGGTTGAGATGGTCGCCGATGTGTTCGCAAATGGTAACGAAGGAAACGGGAACAACCGCCAAAATGATGGTTACAAGTTGACCGATTTCAAACGCGCCGTTGCCCCATTGAAGGAACGCAAAGCAATCGTAACCGATAATCGAAGTTACTTTGAAGTCGGTGAAGTTGTTGACGATGGGCGAGAAGTCGATAATTTTCGCGTATTCCCAGCCAAAGCCGTAGTAACCAACGAGCGTGAGAAGGAGCGCCAAAACGTAGCCTGCACCCATACCGATTACGAAGGGAATCAAGGAAAGCGTTTTCTTACCGTAGTAGGAAGTGATTGCCGTAACGAACAACGCAACCACACCGCAAAGGATGTACAAAAGGTTGTACGTATTCGATGCCGCGCCCGTAAGGTTGTTGATTGCCGAGCCGGAAAGACCAAGACCGATAACCATAATGATAGGGCCAACGACGATGGTAGGCAAAAGTTTGAAAAGCCAAGCCGTGCCGACTTTCTTGATGATAAGCGCGACGGCAACGTAAACAAGACCGACAAGCGCCATACCGATTGCCAAGGCGAGATAGTTGTTTCCGCCACCAAGGTTAAAGACGATGCCCATTGCCGAAAGGTATGCAAACGAGCTGGACAGGACTACGGGCGATTTCTTCTTCGTTAAGAAGATGTAAATCAACGTGCCGATACCTGCAGAGATAATCGTTGCGGGAATCGACGTACCGATGATAAGGGGTACGGTGATACATGCAACGAACATTGCCAAAATGTGCTGAATCGACAACATTGCCCATTGCGATTTTTTCGCAGGGACTTCGTGCACGTCAAGCACCAAATCGGATTTAGCGTTTGTGTTTTCCATAAAGACCACTCCTAATAAATTTTTCTTTTGTAACGCGCGTGCGCGATACGTTATTAATATGATAACACGATTCGGCCTTTTTGTCAAGGGTGATTTTGAAAAAAGAACGAGAAAAATTTTGGCGTAAATTTCGTAAAATGGGGCTACCAGGTACGCGTTGAACAAAAAAAGACGGGGCATGCCCGTCTTAAAAATTAATATTCGGCGCTCTCTAAAAATTCGGTGCGCGGTTGCCGAAGCGAATATAAGTCGAATTCCGTGTCGATGTCGAATTCTTCCGACTGGTCGAACGCGGCGAGTTTGGAAACGGAAACTTCGTACGCCGTCATCGTTTTCACGTCCGTTTCCGACAGTTTTTTCTGGTATTCACGGCTTTGGATTCGTCCCGAAACGGCAATTTTGTCGCCGACGGACAGGTTTTTCACAAACCGCGCGTTCCTGCCCCAAGCGATGCAGGGGATATAGTCGGACTTGTTATACGAGCGGTTGACCGCAATGAGCAAATCGGCAATTTCGCGGTTGAAAGGCGTCGTTCTATACACGGGCGGTTTACAAATATAACCGCTTAAAAGGATGCTGTTTGGGTTTTTGTCTTCCGCGTTGTCCAAGAGTTCGCGCACGAACACGGTGAGCATCAGTCTGGATTTCCCGTTTTCGAGTTTGTTGTAGCTTCTAAATTGACCGAGCGCGCAAATCGTCTTGCCTTTACCAAGTAACCCGTCGCGAATCAGTCGTTCTGACAGGGTAACGGGCAAAATATCCGCTTGCCCGGAAAGGCGCATGACCTTGACGAAGAATTCGTAAAACCCCTCTCCGTATACTTCGTGCGAGAAGGTTGCATCGCTGACGATTTCCCCCATCACGTACACCCTGTTGTTTTTTTCCGTAACGTAATTCATTTCTTACCTCCTGATTGTGTTATGTATTTTCCGTTGCGTTTACGCCAAATTTTTGTGCTGACGTCCGTTGACGTCTATATAGTAATTTTCCTTGTGGATAAGCTCGCTTATCGGCACGAAAGTAAAACCACGGTTTTTCAAAGTCGAAAAAATCATCGGCAGGGATTCCGCCGTGTGCAAGCCGTTGTTGTGGCAAAGGATAATCGAGCCGTTTTTCGCGCCGTTGACGACGCGGAGCGCGATTTCAGACGCCGACAGATTTTTCCAGTCCAGAGAGTCGACGTCCCATTGAATCGGGTATAAGCCCAACGAAAAGGAAACGTCGATTAAAAGGTTGTTGTAATCGCCGTAGGGCGGACGGAATAAGTCCACCGTCTTGCCCGTGATTTCTTCAATGGCGCGCTTAGACGTCGTCAGCTCGTCTTCCATTTGCGTTTTGGAAAGTTTGCTCATATACGGATGCGTACGACTGTGCGTGCCTATTTCATGCCCAGCGTCCACAATCTTTTTGACGAAGTCGGGATGCTTTTTCACCCAAAACTCGACGGCGAAAAAGGTACAGCGTACGTCATTTTTCGACATAATATCAAGTAGTGTTTGCGTGTAGTCGACACCCCACGCGCAGTCAAAGCTGATGGAAATCTTTTTCTCGTCCGTTTCTACGGAATAAATGGGCAAAGAACGGCTTGAAGGCGTACCTGCCCCCGTCGTTTCGTCCGAAAATACGCGTTTTACACAGTAAACGGACGTGGAAACGGCGACGATGACGGCGCAAAGAAACAAGGAAAGAAAAACAAAAATCGGAATCGGTGTGTTTCGATTTTCGCGTACGGGCATAGGCGTATCTCCATCATAGCGGTTTTTCCTTGTCAAAATTTCCGCAAGAAAGTCTTTTTTTGACAGCTTTTGAAGAAAGCGGTTTTTTTGGGAAGGCGACAAGTAAAGACAAGGATAAAATATACTATTTCCCGTCGGCGAGAAATATGCGAGAGGGGAAGAAAAAAATCGGCAAAAACGGTTTACTTTTTTCATAAAACATAGTATAATAATGCGTAAGACGAAGAAGGGGGAAAAAGGGATGCGCATTTGGGCGAAATTGATTACCGACGGGCACATCAAAAAACAGTTCGTGTACGAACGTCCTGATAAAGTGGTATATTCTTCCTTTTTCGAGTACGTCACCGAGATTTGTATGGCGATGGACGTGCCGACGCCCGTGTTGATGAAAACGCATATTTTTAATTTTGCAAAATTCAACAGGGTGAAATTTTTGGCGTCGCGCGATTTCGTCGAGGCGCTTGGTTACGACCAGTTGTTTTTGGAAAATTTGGTTTGACGGATAAAAAACGAACGGAAAAAAAGGAGCATACTATTATGACGGCTTTGGAAAGAGATATTGTTGAAATTTTGACGGAAGACGCGCGTATTCCCGTAAAGAAAATTGCGGCGATGCTTTCGGAAACGGAAGAGAACGTGGCGTCCTGTATCGCGGAAATGGAAAAGAGCGGTTTGCTGGTAAAATACACCGCGATTATCAACAGCGAGAAGGCGGAAGACGCCTTGGTAGAAGCGCTTATCGAAGTGAAGGTTACGCCCAAAAAGAAGGAAGGGTTTGACGGCATTGCAAAACAAATCGCGTCCTTCCCCGAAGTAAAGGCGGTGTATCTTATGAGCGGTGCGTACGACCTTGCCGTGTTCTTGGAAGACAAGACGTTGCAACAGGTTTCGCGTTTCGTTTCGGAAAGAATTTCCACGTTCGACGGCGTGTTGAGCACGGCGACGCATTTCATTTTGAAGAAATATAAAATTGAAGGCGTTTTAACGGAAAGGGAAAACGAAGACAACCGCTTGTCCGTACAAGCGTAAGAATAAACGTGCGTGAACGCGTACACGGTAGGCGTGTTTTCAAAAAATAGGTTGTACTATGCGTGATTTTGTCAATCAAAAATCGAAATTATTAAAACCGAGCGGTATTCGAAAATTCTTCGACATCGTTCGTGAAACGGAAGGCGCGATTTCCCTTGGCGTGGGCGAGCCTGATTTCGTTACGCCCTGGAAAGTGCGCTCGGCGGCGATTACGTCCCTGCAAAGGGGGTATACGCAATACACGGGAAACAGGGGGATACCCCAGCTGTTAGAACTGATTTCCAGGTATTTGCAAGAACGGTTTGGCTTGTCTTACGACCCTGCGCATATCCTTGTGACGGTGGGCGGTAGCGAAGCCATCGACCTTGCCCTTCGTGCCTGCGTAGAACCCGGCGACGAAGTATTGATTCCCGACCCTGCGTACGTTTCCTATTCTCCGCTTGTGGAGATGGCGGACGGCAAGCCCGTGCACGTCGAGTGTTTGGAAGAAGACAATTTCGTCTTAAAGGCGAAGTATTTGGAAAAGGCGATTACGCCAAACACGAAAGCGATTATTTTGACGTACCCGAACAACCCGACGGGCGCGATTATGACGGAAAACGAACTTCGCGAGATTGCAAACGTGATTATCAAGCACGACTTGCTTGTGATTACCGACGAAATTTACGCGGAGCTTACCTACGGTAAAAAGCATGCGTCGATTGTCAGTTTGGACGGTATGAAAGAACGGACGGTGTACGTAAGCGGTTTCTCGAAGGCGTTTGCGATGACGGGTTGGCGTATGGGTTACGTTTGCGCGCCGAAGGAAATTGACGAGGCGATGTTCAAAATTCATCAATACGCGATTATGTGCGCGCCGATTACGTCGCAGTACGCGGCGATGGAAGCGTTGAAGGACGGGTTTTTGGACGGATTTGCGACGGTAGAAGAAATGCGCGACTCGTACGACAAGAGAAGAAAATTCGTTTTACAATCGCTCAAAGACATAGGCTTGCATTGTTTCGAGCCGATGGGCGCGTTTTACGCGTTCCCGTCCGTGAAGTCGACGGGGCTTGACGGCGAAGCGTTTGCAGGTGGGCTTTTGCAAAGCAACAAAGTGGCGGTTGTGCCGGGCAACGCGTTTGGGGATTTTGGCGAAAACAACGTGCGTTTGTCGTACGCGACAAGTATGCGCGCGCTTTCGGAAGCGTTTGACAGGATGGCGAAGTTTTTGTCGGAAATTCGCTGAAAATGACGAAAAAGAAGGGATTTTGCGCGGAAAAGGGTTAAAAACGGGCGAAATTCTTCTGAAAACTTGCAAAAATCATTGACAAAAGAGAAAAAATCTTTTATAATGTGGGTAATGAAAGAGAAAACACCGTGGCTTTTGGGAAAAAAGGTCACGGTTGTATTTTTGAAATTCCGCACGAAGCGGTTTTTTTCGTGTAATTTTGCCTGAAAATGTGTCCGTGACGGCAAAAAAAAGAAGAAAACGCAAATATCACTCGGTTGCGGAAAGGAAAGGAGTTAAGATGGCTGAACAGTTTATTATGACGCAAGAAGGATACGACGAAGCGGTTAAGCATTTGAAGTATCTGCAGACGACGAAACGTGACGAAATCGTTGCCCGTATTACGGAAGCGAGAAGCCACGGCGACTTGTCGGAAAACGCGGAATACGACGCGGCGAGAAACGAACAGGCTGCGAACGAAGGCGAAATTGCGGAGCTTGATTACAAGCTGAAAAACGCCGTGATTTTGAAGGAAAATTTGGACACGTCCTTCGTACACATCGGCTCGAAAGTTCGTGTATACGACGCGGATATGGATGAAGAAGAAGTTTACGAAATCACCGGCTCGATGGAAGCGAACGCGATGGAAAACAAAATTTCCAACGACTCGCCCGTGGGCAAGGCGTTGCTTAAACACAAGGTTGGCGACGTCGTGAAAGTGCAAGCGCCCAACGGCGAATACGAACTGGTTGTAAAAGAAATCCTTTAACCGTTTGCGCCAAAGGCGCAACGGCGGAATTTTATCAAATTGCGAGGTTTACAAATGCAAGAAATCAAGACGAACGTCCCCGAAGTGGCGGAAGAAGAACAGCTGATTGAACAGGCGAGAATTCGCCGTGAAAAGCTCCAAAAACTTGTCGGCGAAGGCAAAAATCCTTACGAACAGGTGAAATATCCCGTAGACGCGGACTCGGAAACGATTAAAAATAATTACGAAGCCTACGAAGGCAAGACGGTTGCCTTGGCTGGGCGTATGATGTCCCGCCGTATTATGGGCAAGGCGTCCTTTTCGCATATCGCGGATAAAAGCGGTACGATACAAATTTACGTAACACGCCAGGACATGGGCGAAGAAAATTTCGCGTCCTATAAAAAAGATTACGACATCGGCGACATTTTCGGGTTGAAAGGCTTTGTGTTCAAGACGCAAACGGGCGAAATTTCCGTGCACGTTACCGAATTGACCCTGCTTTCTAAATCCCTTCTTCCTTTGCCTGAAAAGTACAACGGTTTGCAGGACAAGGATATGAAATATCGTTTGCGCCATCTTGATTTGATTATGAACAAGGACGTACGCGACACGTTCCGCACCCGTTCGCAGATTTTGAAGGAAATCCGCGCGTACTTGGACGGCAGGGGATATTTGGAAGTGGATACCCCCACGCTCCTTCCCTTGGAAATCGGCGCGGATGCAAGACCTTTCAAAACGCACCACAATGCCTTGGATATCGATATGTATATGCGTATCGAAACGGAGCTTTTCTTAAAGCGTCTTATCGTCGGTGGTATGGACAGGGTATACGAAGTGGGCAGAATCTTCCGTAACGAAGGTATGGACGCTTACCACAACCCCGAATTTACGTCTATCGAAATGTACGAAGCGTACAGCGATTATTTCGATATGATGGATATGATTGAAGACTTGTACAAGACGGTTACTTTGAAGGTTTGCGGTACTTTGGACATCACGTACCAGGGCACGGAAATCCATATGGGTGACTGGACGCGCCTTACGATGGCGGAAGCGGTGAAAAAGTACGCAGGCGTCGATTACAACGACTGGGCTACGGACGAAGACGCGCGCGCGGCGGCGAAGGGTTTGGGCGTAGAGCTTGAACACGAAAACGCAACCAAAGGCTGGGTACTTATCGAGCTTTTCGACGCGTTTGTCGAAGACAAACTGATTCAGCCGACGATTATCTACGATTATCCCGTAGAAAACTCGCCTTTGGCAAAGCGTAAGCCTTCTGACCCTGCGTTTACCGAACGCTTTGAATATTTCATTTGCGGACACGAATACGGCAACGCTTTCTCGGAATTGAACGACCCTATCGACCAAAAACAGCGTATGCTTAAGCAAGTGGAAGCAAAGCGCGCGAAGGGCAACAACGACGCGCAGGTGGACGAAGACTTTATCAACGCGCTTGAATACGGTTTGCCCCCCACAGGCGGTTTGGGTTTGGGTTTCGACCGTTTCGTAATGCTCCTTACGGACAGCTCTACGATTCGTGACGTTATCCTGTTCCCTACGATGAAACCTAAAAAATAAAGGCCTAAGCGCCGATTTGTCTTACGGCAAGTCGGCGTATGCTTTTTACAAGGGATTTGGGAAAATTTTGGTAAAATGCGCGTTCAACGCATACCTGCCCCTTCCCTTTTGCGCTTGCAAACGACGTATTCTTTTGACGGAGTATAGAAATGGATGCAAAAATTACAAAATTACGCTTGAGCAGGATGCTCTCTTACGACTGGGTGAAAATCGTCGCGATTATCGCGGGCGCTATATTCCTTTGGGTGTTTATTTTCACCGCGACGGCGACGAGAATTACGCCTGCCCAGCAGTTTACGGTTATGAATTACGACGGCAACCTTCCGCTTACGACGGGTAAGTTGACGGATTTTTATATCAGCGAAATCAACAACGACAAGTTTTCCAACGAAGTGTTTGAAATCACCGTTGCGGATATGACGACGAACTCGGAATACGGTCATACCGTGTTGCAGGCGCGTACGGAAATGGATGAAGGCGACGTCATTTTCGTTTCGAAACAGCCCGACGCGTCCACCGCATACGAAGAAAACGGCGTCGTGAAGTATTCGCGTACGTATTTGGATTCGCTCGTCAACGGGTACTGGTATTTGATGTACGATTTAGACCGCAACGCGGAAGACGGCTTTTTCAAAAAGATGGAAGGGGAGCTGAACAAGTATTACGACGGCGGTTACGTCGGCGGTACGCTGAGCAAGGAGAAGGCGGAAGCGCTTTTCCGCGAACGCATCGAGCGTACGGGCGATAAGCGTTATAAAAACGAAGAGCAAATCGCGGTGGGGATTGCGGACGAAGTTGACCGCGTACAAAAATACCGCGACGCGCTGGTGCGCTTTGACAAGCACCTGGCGGATGGAACGGTGGCGTTGGAAAAGACGACGATTTACGCCAACGACGAGGTGTACAAGGAAGGGTATTATTCCATCAATCTTTGCCCTGGCGAGAGCATGAAAAAGCTTTCTAATTATATCGGGTACGTGAAGGAAGAGGAAGTGGAAGGCGAAGTTCAGCAAAAGATGGTTGCTGAAAACATGCAAATCTGTCTTTGGGACTTGGGTGGCATTGAAGATTGTTTTAGATACGAAGCGTTAATCTTCGTCGTCGATTTGATTGATACGGTGTTGGCGGCGTAACGTATGCGTAGGTTTTTGAAAAACCGCAAGGTTTTACGACAATGCAAAATTTATCAAATGCTTTCCGTCAACGCGCGAAAAAAGCACCTGTCTTTCCACACGCCCGGGCATAAGGTGGGCGCGTGGGATATTACGGAGTTGTCCTTTTCGGATAACCTGTCCGCGCCGACGGGTTGCATTTTGCAAGCGGAGCGCGACCTTGCCAAAATCCTTGGCGCAAGCAGGAGTTTTATCTTAACAGACGGCAGTACGTCGGGCGTTTGGTCGACGTTGTATGCGTCCAAGACGCTTGGCGTGAAAAGCGTGGCATTTTGCGCGGATTCGCATAAAAGCGTGTACGGCGCTTGTAAAACGCTTGGGTTAAACGCGTTGATTTATCCTGCGAAAACGGAGAATAAAATCCCCTTGCCCTATACCATGGACGAGTTGAAGGCGAATTTTTCCGCGTATTTAGACAAGGCGGACGCGTTGATGGTGACGTCGCCGAATTATTACGGGCGGGTTGCGGATTTGTCCGCGATGAGAAAGTATTGCGACGAAACGGGCAAGTTGTTGCTTGTCGACGGCGCGCACGGCGGACATTTGCATTTTGATAAAAACGCGTACGCAGGCGCGTATGCAGACCTTTGGGTGGACGGCGTACACAAGAGCTTGCCTGCGCTGACGCAAGGCGCAGTCGTGTCCGCGCGTGACGAGAAAACGGCGCTTGCGTTGCAGGAAGGCGTACAACTCTTCCGTACGACCAGCCCGTCTTATCCGATTATGGCGTCCGTGGAATACGCGGTGAAATATCCTAAAAACGACGCGTTGGAACGCGCGTTGCGACTTTGGAAAAGCGAAAACGAGCGCATTGAAAACAACGACGACGCGTACAAAGTTGTCGCGCGGTTTGGAAAACACGCGTTCGCGGTGGAAAAAGAACTTGAAAATGCAGGGATTTACGCCGAATTTTGCGACGGTAACGCGGTGGCGTTTTATCTGTCGCCTGCCACGACGAATAGGGCGTTTTTGAAATTGAAAAAAACGCTTAAAACCTTGTTTGAAAACTATCCTTTGGAGAATAAAACGGACGATGAACAAGCACCTGCCCCCGTGTTTTTGAAAAAAGACGGCGCAACGGAGTGGGTGGAGATATCGAAAGCGGAAGGCAGGATTTGCGCGAAGGCGTGCGGACTGTTTCCGCCGTGTACGCCCTTGTTTTTGGAAGGCGAAAGGATAGAAAAGGAAAAACTTGCGCTGTTTTTGCAGGCAAACCATCGTTTTGGAACGATTGACGGCAAAATTTTGGTGTTTAAGGACGAAGAAAAGGAATAAGCTATATGGAAACGAGAGGGAAATTTATTACGTTTGAAGGCTGTGACGGTTGTGGAAAGAGCACCCAGCTCCGTCTTTTAAGCGAGTATTTGGAAAAGCAAGGCGTTGCGCATATTTTCACGCGCGAGCCGGGCGGTGGCAAGATTTCGGAAAGTATTCGTCAAATTCTTTTAGACGGTAGAAACGCGGAAATGACGGACGAGTGCGAGGCGTTGTTATACGCGGCGGCAAGGGTACAGCACCTTGCGGACAGGGTAGAGCCTGCCTTGAAGGAAGGCAAACTTGTCGTGTGCGACAGGTACGTTGATTCTTCGCTCGCTTACCAAGCGTACGCGCGTGGTTTGGGCGTGGATTTCGTGCAAAAAATCAACGCGTTTGCGCTGGAAAATTACCTGCCCGACGTTACCGTGTTTATCGACCTTTCGCCCGAAGACGCGTTTAGAAGAAAGCACGGCGCGGACGAAAACGACAGGTTGGAACAAGCGGGCATTGCCTTTCACCAAAGGGTGTATGAAGGGTATAAGACGTTGGCGAAGGAAAACCCTACGCGCTTTGCCGTTGTGGACGGAAGAAAAACGCCCGACGAAATTTTTTCGGACGTCGTTGCAATTTTGAAGGAAAGAAACTGCTTATAACGGGGGCGTGAAATGGGTTTAGTCGGTGTTTTGCTGATAGGAATCGCGCTGGCGATGGACGCGTGCGCCGTGGCAATGACCAACGGGATGACGGACGTGAATATGCCCAAGAAACGTGCCTTTCTCATCGGCTTGGCGTTTGGGTTTTTCCAGTTTTTGATGCCTGTTATCGGGTACTTTATTACGGGTATCGTCGCGGAAGCGTTTATAGACGTGTTTGAAACGATTTCCGCGTTCGTGTCCTTTGGCGTGCTTGCGTTTTTGGGCGGAAAGATGGTGCTCGGTTGCGCCGTTGCGTGGAAAAAGGAAAAGGAAAACCAGGAAAAGGCAGGGGCAGGTACGAGCGTAACGATACAATGCGCCTGTTTTGAGCTGACGGCGGAAAAACTTATATTGCAGGCGATTGCAACGTCCATCGACGCTTTGGCGGTGGGTGTAACCTTGAAAATGACGGCGATTTCGACGGGGCTTTCGCTGGGGATGTGGGGCTCGACGGCGGTCATCGGCGTCGTCACGTTTTTCTTAAGCTCCGCGTCCGTGTTCATCGGCAAGCGCATCGGCGACAAGCTGGCGGATAAAGCCAACTTTTTCGGCGGTATGGTGCTGATAGGCATCGGCTTGAAACTGCTTATCGAAGGGCTTTTGTGAAGGAACGGTGAACGTTTTATAAATGTTTACGAAAAACGCGCGGAAACGCTTGAAAACGCGCGCGCGTTTGTGATAGAATAAGGCTGTGAAACAATTGTAAAACAAAAAACCTGCGTTGTAGGTTTAGAAGGGTTTGCAATCGTTTATAAATAAAGTAAAGAAAGCCCACCTATGGTGGGGAAAGGAGAAATCGTTTGAATAGAAAATCAAAAACGCTGGTTTGGATTATCGTCGGCGTCGTAGCGTTCGTTTTGGTCAGCTTGCTGTTCTCGCGCGTTATCGGCGGAGCGGAAGAAGTTTCGTTTACCGAGATGATGGCCTTAATCGGTGGTGGACAAATTAAAGAATTGTACGTGGACGCTTACGAGTGGACGGCGTACACCGCAGAAGGCAAGGCGTACGTAGCCGTCGCACCCAGCATTTATACCTACGGCGACTTGTTTGAGTTTATGACGAGCCTTGGCGAATCGGGTGCGAACTTAAGCGTTAGTCTTGCAGACCCCAACGCAGGCAGTATTTGGTCGAGCTTGTTCCCGGTATTCGGCGTGCTTTTGGTTGCCTTGATGTTCTTCTTGATTATGCGTAGCGCATCGGGCGCAGGCAACGCAACGATGAGTATGGGCAAATCGAAAACGCAAGTGCAAAACAACTTGACCGTTCGTTTTGCGGACGTAGCCGGCGCGGAAGAAGAAAAGGAAGAATTGCAAGAAGTCGTAGACTTCTTGAAAGCGCCCAAAAAGTTTTCGATGCTTGGCGCAAGAATTCCGTCGGGCGTGCTTTTGGTAGGGCCTCCGGGCACGGGTAAAACCTTGTTCGCAAAAGCGGTTGCAGGCGAAGCAGGCGTGCCGTTTTTCTCCGTTTCCGGTTCGGATTTCGTAGAAATGTACGTCGGCGTCGGCGCAAAGCGCGTGAGAGAGCTGTTTGATATGGCGAAAAAGAACCAACCGTGTATCATTTTCATCGACGAAATCGACGCGGTGGGTAGACGCCGTGGCGCAGGTCTTGGCGGTGGACACGACGAAAGAGAACAAACCTTAAACCAGATTCTCGTCCAAATGGACGGCTTTGAATCGAACGACGGCATTATCGTGATGGCGGCGACCAACCGCGCGGATATTCTTGACCCGGCGCTCCTTCGCCCCGGTCGTTTCGACAGGCAAATCAACGTCAACCTTCCCGACGTGAAGGGACGCGAACAAATTTTGAAAGTGCACGCACGCAACAAGCCTATGGCGTCGGACGTCAATTTCCGCACCGTGGCGCGTATCACGGCAGGGTTTTCGGGCGCGGAACTTGCCAACCTTTTGAACGAAGCGGCTATTCTCGCCGCGCGCAAGGGCAAAAAATTGATAGGCAATCTTGAACTGTACGACGGTATTAACAAGGTGTTGATGGGTCCCCAGAAAAAGAGCCGTGTGGTTACGGAAGCGGACAAACGTTGCACCGCGTACCACGAAGCAGGCCACGCGATTTTGGCTTGCCTTTGCAAGCATTGCGACCCCGTGCACGAAGTTTCGATTATCCCGCGCGGTAGGGCGGCTGGGTACACGATGACTAGACCCGAAACGGACGATATGGACGTTTCGTACAACAAGCTTATCGATAATATTTGTATGTCGCTTGGCGGACGCGTAGCGGAAGAGTTGGTAATCCACGACGTTACGACGGGCGCAAGCGCCGATTTGCAACACGTATCCGACCTTGCCCGTCGTATGGTTACGCAATGGGGTATGAGCGACAAACTTGGGCTTGTTGCATACGATAGCGACCAACCCGTGTTTATGGGTATGGAATACGGCCACCAAAACCGTGGCGGATATTCACAGGAAACGGCGAGCACGATTGACGCGGAAATTCGCCGTTTGATTTCCGAAGCGCACGAAAGAGCGGTGTCGCTTTTGAAGGAAAACCGCGCCATTTTGGACAATATGTCGCGCGTGCTTGTGGAAAAAGAAACGATTTACACCGAAGAAGTGCGTATGCTGATGGACGGCGCGTCGTATAAGGAAGTCGTCGAAGAAATGGAAAGACGCGAAGGCGAACACGAATCGAACCCGTTTAGGGAAGTAAGAGAGCCGAAAGCGGAAACCAACGAAGAGTCGAAGGCGGAAAACGCGGAAAACGAAACGCCCGATAAACCTTCGGAAGGCGAAAACGAATAAAAAAAGCCGAGCATCCTTTTTGGGGTGCTCCGCTTTGTATTTTCCCCTTTTGAAGGGGGCAGGTATGGATGCAAAGGAGAAAACGATGAAAAAAAACGCGCAAAAAAAGGCTTGGGACACGAGCTATGAGAAGAAAACCGTGCCCGTATCCTTTATCGACACCGCGACGGAAATGGACGGGTGGGAGAAGAAGGATTTGAAGGCGCGCGCGGCGAAATTTTTGTTGGACGGCATCCCCGAATTTTCCGTCAATTTGACGGCGGACGGCAGATATCGTTTGCTTTCTAACGAGCGTGATTTCCACGCGGCGCGGATTACGGGCGCGGTGCAAATTTCCGCGCGCGTGTATACGATGACGGAGCGCAATGCGGAAGCGTTTGCCATCGTTGAGAGTCTGAAAACGGGCGAAGGTACGGCGCTTGAAGACGGGTACGCCATGGAAAGGTTGGTGAAAGAGTACGGGTTTACGCAGGATGACGTCGCAACCTTGATAGGGCGTTCGCGCCCGGCGGTTGCCAACACGTTGCGACTTTTGACGCTTGCGCCCGAGGTCGTGGGGCTTATGGAAAGCGGTCAACTGTCCGCAGGGCACGCGCGGACGCTGGTCAAAGTGCCGAAAAGTCAGCAATTTGCGTTTGCGGAAGAAGGCATAAAGCGCGGATACACGGTGCGCGATATGGAGAAGGCGGTAAAGACGTTTTTAACACCGCCCGACGAAGAACGTCAGGAAAAGGAAGCGAAGGCGCGCGCAAAGACGGCGGAATTGAAAGCGTTTGTCGAAAGGATGCGCGCGGTATTCCGCACGAAGGTGTCGCTTATCGGCAACGACAAGAAAGGAAGGATTTACATCGAATACTATTCGCCTGAAGATTTGTACAGGATAGAAGAGTGTATCGATATGATTGAAAATTACGATTAAAAAAACCGCACGGCAAGTGCCGTGCGGTTTTCTCATACGAAAATTATGCTTTTGCAAACAGCAGGTGTCCGAAAAGGAGCAACCAAATCAAGTCAATCCAACCGATAACGATGCCCGAAGGAATCGTAACGAGAATTGCAAACACAAGCGTAAGCAACCGTCCGCGCTTGAAGTAAGCCGACCAGCGGATACAAACTTCTACAAACCAGTTGACGCCCGGAATCAACAAAAGCAACAACTGGAAAAGAATACCTTGGCTGTAAAACCAATTTGCAAAACCTTTCTTTTTAGCCATAAGAGATACCTCCTAATTAAGATGGTTACAGTATATCACGGTTTTGGCGTTTTGTCAATACCAAAAAACGCGCCGATTTTTCGGCGCGCATCGTTTATCTTTTCGGTTTTGCAAAAATCATATGTCCCGTCAGGATACGCCAACAGAAGTCGACCCAACCCAGGAACACGCCGAAAGGCAAGGCAATTAAGGCAACGGCAAAGGGAATCAATTTTTTACCGTAATAGAACAAAGCCCAGCGGAAACAAAGCTCGAAAAACCAGTTGACAATAGGAATCAACAAAATCAAGTGTTTTACGATAGGCGATTGTCTGCCGTAAAAATGGATGACGGATTCAAAAAACTCGATAAGCGGTCTCATAAAAATACTCCTTAGTAAGATAGATATAGTATAATAAAAATTTTGCCGTTTGTCAATACAAAAAGAAAAAATTGTCAGTCGTTCTTTTTATCCGACGGGTTAAAAAAGGACGGCTCGTTTTCTTTCGCCTGTTTCGCGCTTTCTTCCGCTTCGTGGTTTTGCTTGAAAATAAGCATGAGAAGGAAGAACAAAAGCGCGCCTGCGCCAAATACGCCAAACCATACCAAACCGCCGAAAATTGCGGCAGGTACGATGGCAACTAAGCACAGCGCGGAAAGGATAGTAAATAAAACACGCAGTTTCAACGCCATAACGACACCCCTAACTCTTATATATAATATTGTAACACGCGCGCACGCGTAAAGTCAAGAAAATTCCATTGACAAATCGCGACGGCTGGTGTTATAATGTTAAACACACGCAAAAGGAGAGCGCTATGCAGGAAAAGTGGTTGAAAATCGATTCGCACGTCCACACGAAAGGCGTCAGCCGTTGCTCGCGTTGGGCGATTGAAGAGCATATCGACTGGAAAATCAAAATGGGCTATGACGGCGCGGTACTTACCAACCATTGCCAAAGGGGATATTATCCGCCTGCCGAGCACCAAAACTACGTTGACCGTCTTTTGGAAGAATACGAAAAGGGCAGACGCTACGCCGAAGGGAAAGATTTTCGGCTGTGGTTAGGGATAGAAGCGAGTATATGGAAACCGCGTTACGCGGATATTCTTTTGTACGGCGTTACGGAAGATTTCCTTCGCACGGTGCAAAACCCGTACGAGCTCAGCCAAAAGCAACTGTTCGACTATTGCAAGGAATACGGCGTGTTTATGGCGCAGGCGCACCCGTATAGAGAGCTTCCGCAGGGTTTCGAAGGCGGATTTACCGCGCAGGATTTGTTGGATGAAAACTTCTTACACGGCGCGGAGCTGAACTGTTCGGGACGCGATTTGCCAAGACACGACGCGCTGATAAAAGAATTTTCGGAAAAGGGGCTTATCGTAACCTGCGGTACGGACGACCACGGTGGCGGTGAATTTTTCGGCGGGATGCTCGTCCCCGATACGATAAAGTCGGGCGTGGAATTTGCGCGCTATCTTTTTAACGCGAAATCGACGAAAATTTTCCGCGGAAATAAAACGGACGAATTTCTTTGCCCTAAAAACACGTCGAAAATAGACGCAACGTCAGGAAAATAAAGGCTTTCATACAGTTTTTGCCGAATTTTGACATTTTTCAAAAAAATTAAAAAAAGTTTGAAAAAACGTGATAAAACAGTTGACAAGGCACAAAGTATTGTGGTAATATATACAAGCTGTCGCCGAGAAAGCGGTAGTCCTGAGCTGTAGCTTAGGTTAAAGAAGATTAAAAAT
>JAZRDK010000041.1:0-9340 GCA_045660225.1 Candidatus Scatosoma sp. | reverse complement strand
TGCTGTGCAAACGCTGACAAACGGTTATCAAACGGTGGTTACGGGCGCGGACGGGCTTTATCGTTGGGCGGATTCGACGACGTTAGCAAGCAAAACGGAAGAAAGTAACGAAGACGGCACGAAAACGTTTACGCTGAAAATCCAAGACAATTTAACCTTTTCCGACGGCACGCCGATACGTGCCGAAAACTATCTTATACAAACGCTTGTAGGCAGTACGAAGGTAATGCGCGACGCAGGTGGTGGCGAATCGGCGGGTTTGACGTTGGTCGGTTATGAAGACTTCAACGCCTATGAAGGCGTGGGAGAACCCGTACCCTTTTCCGGCGTTCGGCTTTTAGACAAGTACACGTTTTCCGTCACCGTAAAGAAGGAATACGCCGATTATTATTACGCCCTGCGCTATGGCGAGTTTTCGCCTGTTCCCACGGCGTTATACGGGGGCATGTACGCGTTGAAGGACGACGGACAGGGCGTATATTTAGAAAAAGGCTTTTATGAAAAAGCGGATAAAAACGGGGTTTCTGCTTATAAAATGACGGACGAAATCACGAAAAATCTTGCAAATTTAGACGAAAAAGCCTTTCCCTACTCCGGCCCGTACGTGTTAGAACGCTATGACGTAGCCACCCGTGTCGCCACCTTAAAACGCAACGCGCGCTATAAAGGCGACCACCGCGGTAAGCCGACGATTGACAAAATTTCTTACGTGAAAATAATACCTGAAACCCAGCTCGACCAGTTGAAGAAAGGTAGGGTAGACGTTTTGTCGTCGGTAACGGGCGGAGAAGAAACGCGCGCCGCGCTCTCCGTTGTGGACGGCGTAAAGTTCAAGGAATCGCATTACGACAGGGCAGGCTATGGTAAGCTTGCTTTCCGTTGCGATTTTGGGCCGACGCAATTTGCGGAAGTCCGTCGCGCCGTGATGCACACGATTGACCGTGACGAGTTCGCGCAGACGTTCACGGGCGGTTACGGCAGTATCGTGCACGCGCCTTACCACGCAGGCTTAGAAACGTATCACGCCGTCAAGGACAGGCTGAAACTAAACCGTTATGAATACAGCGTCGAACGCGCAAAGCAAGAGCTTGAAAAAGGCGGTTGGACGTACGGGGCAAACGGTCAGGCGTACACGGACGGCGTGCGCTATAAACGCCTGGAAGGTTATGAAAAAACGTACGCGAATTTGACGTTTGCGTCCGTGGACAATAAATACAAGACGGTAAAAATCGATGGCGAATATTATATGCCACTCGTCGTCAACTGGATGGGCACGCAACCGAATCCCGTCACCGACCAGCTGATTACCGCTTGGCAAAACAACGCCAACGCAGGCGAAAAAATCGGCGCGTATTTAACGTACACGTCGGGGGATATGAACACGGCGCTCTACGGCGAATACTGTCAAATGCCCGCCTACGGATTTACGCGCGCAAGATACGGCGCGGTCAATTTCGCGACGGGCTTTACGGGCGCGGCGTACGACCAGTCGTTTGCGTGGACGATTGACCCTGCAAAGTTTGACAATTACAGCGCGAATTACCTTCGCGACGAAGCGGATTTTCTTAATCGTTAACGCGAAACAAGGGGGGTAAGAAAATGGGGAAATATATAGGAAAACGTATTTTGTATATGCTCGGCGTTTTGTTCGTGCTCTCCTTTTTGATTTTTTGTATCTACAACCTAATCCCGTCCGACAAAGCAAGCGATATGGCAATGCAGGAAATTGCCGTCAACAAAAACCTTATCTATGCCGAAAGATATCTATACTGGCAACGTCGCTTGGGGTTAGACGGCACGATTTTTACACGATATTTGCGTTGGCTTGGCGTCGCGTCCTTTTACGACGGCGCGTTCAACGGCATTTTACAGGGCAATTTAGGTACGTCCGTCGTCTATGCAAAACCCGTCGCGGAAGTTGTGAAACAACCCCTTCTCAATACGGTGTTTCTAAACTTGTTTTCCACGACGCTCGCACTTGGCATCACGATACCCTTAGGCATTTTTTGCGGAGCAAAAAAGGGCAGTCGGCGCGATATAGGCGTGCAGGTTGCCACCATCGTCGGTTACAGCCTGCCCGTGTTCATTACCGCAATTTTATTTATTTGGCTGTTTGCCGTACGTCTTGGCTGGTTTCCCGTGTCTGGTATGAGCTCGGTGGGCAAGGACTACGTCGGTTTTCGCGCGTTTTTGGACAAACTATACCATTTCGCCTTGCCCTTAATCGTAATGACTTTTTGTTCGCTTGGCGGTATGACGAGATACGTCCGCGCGTCGATGATAGACGCGTTGGGGCTTGACTGTATTCGCACGGCGCGCGCCAAGGGTCTTAAGGAAGGCAAAATCGTGCGCTCGCATGCATGGCGCAACGCAATGATACCCGTCGTTTCGTTGGTTATCGGTTGGTTGCTTGGCATTTTTTCAGGCTCGATTATGATTGAAAATATTTTCGGCATCAACGGCATCGCCAAGGTGTATTTCGACGCGCTGACGTCGAACGACAACGAAATCGTCTTGGCAATGCAAATGTTCTACGTCGTGCTCGCGCTGGTGGGCAACCTTTTCGTTGACCTTGCTTACGGGCTTGTCGACCCGCGCATCCGCGTCAATGCGTAAAGGTGGTTTATGAAGATAAAACAATGGCTTATTCGCGTATATCGGCGTACCGTGTACGGCTTGAAAACATTTTTCGGTTGGTTTCGCCGTGGCTTTTTCGGCGTAAAACCAAAGGACGTTTCAGCCGACCTTTCGGACGTTGAAAGTCCGTCAAAGCTGGTAAGAAGGGCGTTTTTCGGAAGAAAAACGGCGGTGCTTGCCCTGGGTGTGCTTATCGGTTTGTTTGCGTTCGTGTTTATCGCGCCTTTATTTGTTTCGCTGGACGTCAACTACACCGACCCTTTACAACAGAACGTCGCGCCAGGCTACGGACTTCGCGCCCTTCCTAAGGATTTGCAAAGCCAAGTCGCCGACGTCAACGGTTTTGCCGATTTCACGGTGGGCGTTGGCAAGGACGGGCGCTTGTTCGTTTGGGGGAACACGAAAGACAGACTGCGTAAAATCGACGTTAAGGAAATCCCCGACGTCGTCAAAACCGAAGGCGTACGCCTTGCGTCGGCAGGTAAAGACCACGTCCTTGCTTTGACGGATACGGGCAGGCTCGTTGGTTGGGGGGACGACAGTTGCGGTCAGTTCGGCGCGCAACCTACGCTCAACGCGCAACCTATGCCCGTCGAATTGCTTTCGCCCGTGGACGCTGACGCCGTAAAACAGCTCTCGTCTGGTTATCAAGCGTCGGCGATTCTTTTCAAGGACGGAACGGGCTACGCCTGGGGGAATATAAACGCCGTCAAAAACCTGCCTGCTCTTTCCTATTTTGAAGACACCCGCGCCGTCGCGTTTACAAATTCCGCACTCGTGCTCTTAAAAAACGACGGCAGTATTCAAACGGGTGGCGAAGACGTGTTTTTTGGCGCGGTCAGTTCAATAAACGGCAGGCAAAACTCGTTAGACGCGTACACGGTAGGCAGAAACGTCGTGAAAATGGCAACCAGCAACAAGTGCATCGCGCTCCTTACAGACAAGGGCGAACTGATTGTTTCGGGTGCTTTTGAAAATGGCGAAGACAACTTGCCCGCGCCGTTGCAGGGCGAATATTTCACGGAAATCGCAGGCGGAACGCGCCATTTTTTGGCGCTTACCAACCTTGGCAACGTGTACGCTTGGGGACATGGTGATTACGGGCAAGGCGAAGTCGTCGGCGTTACGGCAAAAGACGGCAAAATTTTCACAGGCTCTCTACAAAGCTACGTCGTCGATGCAAACGGCGCACTTGTAAAAAGCGCGGGTCTAAAAGGATATTTGATGGGAACGGACGGGCGCGGACGGGACGTTTTTGCGCGTATCGCGCACGGCGGAAAAATGACGATGACCATCGGCGCAGTCGCCGTGTTGGTGTCGTCTGTCATCGCCGTCGTCGTCGGTTGCATTTCGGGATATTTCGGCGGTTGGGTGGATACGTTATTGATGCGTATCACCGAAATTTTTGCGTCGATTCCCTTCCTGCCGTTTGCTATGCTCCTATCGCAAATCATCAAAAATTACAACGTTTCGGAAACGGCGCGCATTTTCATTATTATGCTGATATTAGGCGCGTTGTCTTGGACGGGGCTTGCGCGGATTATCCGCGGACAAGTCCTTGCTGAACGCGAAAAAGATTTCGTACTTTCCGCGCGCGCTATGGGCGTGAAAGAAGGCACGATTGCCTTTCGCCACGTTTTGCCCAACATCGTTTCCGTAATTCTCGTGAGTATGACGCTCGATTTTGCAGGCTGTCTTTTGACCGAATCTTCGCTTTCCTATTTAGGGTTCGGCGTACAGCAACCGCGTCCGACTTGGGGGAATATGCTAAGCGGAGCAAACAACAGCGCCGTCATACAAAACTACTGGTGGCAATGGCTGTTTCCTTCGTTGTTTTTGTCTATTGCCGTCATTTGCATCAACGTAATCGGCGACGCGCTACGCGACGCGCTCGACCCAAAACGCCAGGAGAGATAAACGATGCCGATATTAAAAGTCAACCATCTATCCGTGTCCTTCGAAACGCGAAAAGGTCGCGTCTGCGCCGTTTCCGACGTCGATTTTGCGTTGGAAGAAGGCAAAACGCTGGCAATCGTCGGCGAATCGGGGTCGGGTAAAAGCGTGTCCGCCATGTCCATTTTGCGTCTTTTGGACGGCAATGCCAAGATAGATTTCGGCGAAATCTTATTCCAAACGCCGAACGGCGAAATCGACCTTTTGCGCCTGCCACAATCCAAACTCTACGGCGTTCGGGGCAACCAAATTTCCGTCATTTTTCAAGAACCGATGACCGCGCTCAATCCCGTTTTTACCATCGAAAGGCAGGTAAGCGAACCGTTTATAATCCACAGAAAGGAAAGCAAAAAACAGGCGCGCGAACACGCGCTCGAAATGCTAAAAAGCGTGCGAATTCCTTCGGCTGAGCAGGTGTTAAAGCAATATCCGCACCAGCTTTCGGGCGGTATGCGTCAACGCGTAATGATAGCGATGGCGCTTGCCTGCTCGCCGAAAATTTTAATCGCGGACGAGCCGACCACCGCGCTTGACGTCAGCGTGCAGGCGCAAATTTTACGCCTTATAAAAGACTTGCAAAGAAAAAACGGGACGTCCGTTTTGTTCATCACACACGATTTGGGTGTCGTTAGACAAATGGCGGACGACGTCGTGGTGATGTACGCAGGAGAAGTCGTTGAACGCGTACCTGCCCCCGTCCTTTTTGCAGGCTCGGACACGGAACACCCGTACACGGAAGGACTAAAACGTTCGATTCCCGACGTCAAAAACCCCGTTTCTCGCCTGGACGCAATCCCCGGCAACGTGCCAAATCCCTTGCATCTTCCACACGGTTGCAAGTTTGCGCCCAGGTGCAAATACTGCCAGGAGAAATGCGTTTTAGAAGCGCCGAAACTTTTGGAAACGGAAAAGGGGCGGTACGTGCGCTGTTTTTATCCGCATAAGGGGGAAAGAAGTCTTGGACAACAACGTAATCGTAAAAATCAATGACTTAAAAACGTATTTTCCGATGAAAAAAGGGCTGTTAAAAGCGCGGGTATATCTTCGCGCCAACGACGGCGTCAGTTTTTCGGTTAGGCGTGGCGAAACGTTTGGTCTCGTGGGGGAAAGCGGTTGTGGAAAATCCACGCTCGGCAGGGCGATTTTGGGGTTATATCCGCCAACGTCCGGGCAAGTGCTTTATACGTTAGACGGCGTAGAAAAAGATTTAACCAAGCTCTCGCCCAAACAAATGCGCCCGTTACGGAGCGATTTGCAAATGATTTTCCAAGACCCGTATTCGTCGCTAAATCCGCGTATGACGGTGGGGCAAATTATCGCGGAAGGCGTCGCTACGCACGGATATTATAAAAAAGGTAGCGACGCTATGCGACGCTACGTGTTGGAGATTATGGAAAAATGCGGTTTGCAGGCGTATATGTTTCACCGCTATCCCCACCAGTTTTCGGGTGGGCAAAGGCAACGCGTCAGCATTGCGCGCGCGCTCGCCGTCAAGCCAAAATTCGTCGTTTGCGACGAGTGTGTTTCCGCGCTCGACGTTTCTATTCAGGCGCAAATTTTGAATTTGCTATCCGACTTAAAGGAAAAGGAAGGGTTGACGTATTTATTCATTTCACACGATTTATCCGTCGTGCGCCACGTATCCGACCGTATCGCCGTGATGTATTTAGGCAAGATTATGGAAACGGGCGACGCAAAAAGCGTGTTTGAAAACCCTAGACACCCCTACACGATTGCCTTAATTTCCGCCAGCCCGTCTTTTTTGGGTGGAAGGGAAGGCGCAATCGCCATGGACGGCGAAATTCCAAGTCCGCTTTCACCGCCTAAAGGCTGTCCGTTTGCCAGTCGTTGTTTTATGGCGCAGGATAAATGTCATCGCGTACCTGCCCCCGTCGTTTGTGTAGAAGAAGGGCACGACGTTGCTTGCCATTTCGCGGAAATGGACACGGATAAAAAACGTGCGCTTGCCTGCCAAAACGGGGCGATGAACAAAGCGTGAGAGAAAAAACGCCTTTAGAAGGGCGTTTTTTCGTTTTTTTCCAAGAAAGCCGTAGAATACGCCAAAAAAAACGAAAAGAAAGCCGTCGTAGTGTTGACAAAAGCAGGGGAAAAGTATTATAATACTTTGTGAAGGCAAAAACCTATATTTTTATTTCATATTCGGAGGATAATCAACAGTCATCATGGACCACCTACCCCTAACTATCTCGATTATAGTTTTGGTACTTCTCTCGGGCTTTTTCTCGGGCACGGAAACGGCGTTTTCGTGTGCAAACAAAATCAAACTGAAAACGTACGTCGCGCAGGGCAAAAAACGTGCAAAAACGATTTATAAACTTGCGGACGAAAGCTATGATAAACTTGTTACGGCAATACTTATCGGCAACAACATCGTCAACCTTACCGCATCCGCGCTCGGTACGATATTGTTCAGCCAACTGATTATGAGCGCCGACGTTGCGGCAACGGTTTCCACGCTCGTGCTTACCGTCGTCGTACTCATCTTCGGCGAAATCACCCCCAAATTTATCGCCAGCGTATACCCGGAAAAAATGTGCTTTATCGTGTATCCTTTGATGCAACTTTTTCTTTGGATACTCTTTCCGCTTAGTACGATTTTCGACTACTATAAGGCAGGCTTAAAAAAGCTGTTCAAATTAAAAAAAGACGACGTCGTCACCGACGAAGAACTGCTTTCGCTCGTCGAAGAAGCGGAAGAAAGCGGTACGCTTAAAGAAGACGAATCCGAGCTTGTGCGTTCCGCGCTCGAATTCGACGATTTGAAGGTGGAAGACATCCTCGTACCCAGGGTGGACGTGTTCGCCGTCAGCGAAGACTCGACGATGGACGAAATCCGCGAAACGTTTGAAAAGACGGGCTATTCGCGTTTGCCCGTGTACAAGGACACGATTGACAACGTCATCGGTCTGATTCACGAGCGCGACTTTTTCAGCGGTTACGTCCGTGGCGAAAAGGAAATCGGGCATATCGTCCAAGACATCGTGTTCACGACGGAATACACGCGCATTTCCGCGCTCTTAAAACAACTCCAAAAACAAAAAATTCATATGGCGGCGGTTTCCGACGAGTACGGCGGTTTGCTTGGCATCGTAACGTTGGAAGACATTTTAGAAGAACTTGTCGGCGAAATTTGGGACGAACACGACGAAGAAGAAGTCTTGTTTGGCAAGGTCGCCGACGACGAATACTGGGTGGACGGCAAATGCGAATTAGAAGATTTCTTCAATTTGTACGAAACGGAATTGTTAGACGAAGAAATTGAATCGAACACCGTCGGCGGTTTGGTGACCGAGCTCTACGGCGCAATCCCGCCTATCGGCGAAGTGATTGTGTATAAAAACGTCGAACTTCGCATTGTGAAGGCGACCAAACAAAAGGTATTGAAAGTACGCGCAAAACGCGTGGAAAACATAGAAAACGACAACGAATAAACAAAAAAAGGAGACATAGATATGGCAACTATTTTGGTTACGGGCGGTTGCGGTTACATCGGCTCGCACACGACGCTTGAACTTTTGCAAAAGGGGTATGAAGTCGTCGTAGTAGACAATTTCAGCAACTCTTGCTACGAAAGCTTGAGAAGGGTACAAAACATCACGGGTAAGACGGTTACCTTCTACGAAGCGGACATCCGCGACGAAGCGAAAATGGACGAAATTTTTTGCGCGCATACGTTTGACGCGGTTATCCATTTCGCGGCGTTTAAGGCGGTTGGCGAAAGCTGTAAATTGCCCTTAAAATATTACGAAAACAACATCAGCGGTACGGTTGGACTGCTTAAAATTATGGATAAGCACGGCGTTAAGAAAATTATTTTCTCGTCTTCGGCAACCGTGTACGGCGACCCCGAACGCCTGCCTTTGGACGAAGACTGTCGTCTTTCTACGACCAACCCTTACGGCAGTACGAAACTGATGATGGAAAACATTATGCAGGATTTGTACAAAGCGGACAACGCGTGGAACATTATCCTTCTTCGCTATTTCAATCCCGTAGGCTCGCACGAAAGCGGTCTTATCGGCGAAGACCCGAAGGGAATTCCCAACAACCTTATGCCCTACGTTGCGCAGGTTGCCAGCGGTAAGCTTGCCTGCATCAACGTCTTTGGCAACGACTACGACACCCCCGACGGAACGGGCGTGCGCGACTACATCCACGTCGTCGACTTGGCACTTGGGCACATCGCGGCAATCGAACAATGCAACGACGCGGGCGTGCATATCTACAACCTTGGCACGGGCAGGGGATACAGCGTACTTGAAATGATTAAGGCGTTTGAAAAGGCTTGTGGTAAAACCCTTCCCTACAAAATTTGCGCGCGTCGCCCTGGCGATATTGCAACTTGCTACGCTTTGCCCGACAAAGCGAGAAAAGAACTGAAATGGGTTGCAAAATTCGGCATCGAAGAAATGTGCGCGTCGCAATGGAAATGGCAAAGCGGTAACCCTAAGGGTTACGAAGAATAATCCAACCGTATGTTGCGCCCCGACAAAATCATCCGTTCTAGCAGGAAGACTTTGTCTATTTCCGTCGACTCGTACGGTGCGCTGATTGTCCGCGCGCCAAAGCGTCGTGCGGACGAAAAAATCTTCGCCCTCCTTGGCGAAAAAGAAGGCTGGATTTTGCGCAAGCAAGCGGAAAGGAAGGGGGCAGGTATTCAGTTGCCGACGGAAAACCTGGACGGGTATGCCCTGATGGTGCTTGGGCGATATTATGAAATTCGTCTAAC
>JAZRDK010000040.1:0-2737 GCA_045660225.1 Candidatus Scatosoma sp. | reverse complement strand
CCTTATCTTTGACGAGCCGACCAACCACCTTGACTTGGAATCGATTACCGCGCTCAACAACGGTTTAAGCAATTATAAGGGCGGTATGCTTTTGACTTCGCACGACCAAGAACTTATGAACACCGTTGCAAACCGTATCATTGAAATCAACGACAGAAAAACGTACGACAGACAGGTTAGCTACGACGAATACGTTGACGAAACGCACGCCTAATAAAACCGAACCAACGAAAGACGACGCATACTGCGTCGTCTTTTATCGTTTTTGCCGTTATTTTTTCTACCTTTAATCCTTTTTCGACAAAATTCTACACTTCATTGGAAAATAATAAATAATACGCGTAAAATATTCTTGAATTGTGTACAATAATGCTTTACCTTTGGAAAAATTTGTAGTATAATGAGAATACTCGATGGAGAAATACAAATTTTGGAAGGTGTTTTATGAAAAGAAATACGGTAATTTTATTAGAAACAAACGAAACGGTTTTGACTGAAATGAAGTGTGTGTTGTCGGAGGATAAAGATTTTACGCTTTTGTATGCAGGCGACGACGGGGATGAAGGCGTTAGACAAATTTTGAAATTAAAACCCGACCTTCTTATCGTGGGGATGTTTTTGAAAGGCACGGACGGGTGTGGTGTGATTCGTACTGTGAAAAAGACGTGGTGCGACACAAAAATCGTGGCGACGGGTTGTGCCAGCGACGAAGTTATTGAAAAGGCGATGCAAGAAGGCGCGTCCTATTATTTCATCAAGCCCTTCAAAACGGATACGATAATGCAACGCCTTCGTGAATTGATGAAAGATAAACCAAGCGATAGTAAGGACGTTGGGATTAGTAAAAAGCGTCCTACAAGTATGGACGAGAAAATCAGCGAAATTTTCATTTCGATAGGTATCCCACCGCATATCAAAGGTTACGGGTACTTGCGCGAAGGAATAAAGATGACGATTGATAAGCCCTACTTAATCAACGCGGTTACCAAGGAATTGTATCCGTCGATTGCGAAAAAGTTTTCTACGACGGCAAGCAAGGTTGAAAGGGCAATACGCCACGCGATAGAAGTCGCTTGGAATAGGGGACGTATCGACGCCATCAACGCTATTTTTGGCGCGCGTATTTATCTTGGAAACGAAAAGCCGACCAACAGCGAATTTATCGCGCTCGTGGCAGATAAACTTATTTTGGAAAATATGATGTAAAAAAATTTAGCAGAGTGTTGGGGTTGTTACCGCCTACTCGCACAAAGAAAAACCGACGATTTTCCGTCGGTTTTACTTTATACTTGCTCGATATTCGCTGGGGGTCATACCCACGTGTTTTTTGAAAACGAAGGCGAAAGTGGAAATGGAATCAAAAGCCAAAAGGTCGGCAATTTCCGAAAACGTCTTATTTTTCCTAATCAACTTTTTCGCTTCGTCAATTTTTAACTTTAAGTACGTTTGATAAATACTCCTACCCGTTTTTTTCTTAAAGAACGTGCATAGTCTGGTCGTGCCGTAATGAAGTTTGACGCTCAACTCATCTAAAGAAAATTTTCCGTAAACTTTCGTGCGCAAAATGCGGACGATTTCGTCTTCCAACTCGGACGAATCGGCTATTTTCGATACGAAAAACTCCTGCGTGGACGCGCGTTTTTGCGCGGAGCGCAACATATAAATCAGCAGGCTTTCCAACGAGTTTTTAATAATTTGTTCCCCGCCCAAATTCGGATTTTCCTTCAATTTTAATTCGCTTAAGTGCGGGTCAAATTCGGGCAAATCAAACGTGCATTCCGCTTCAGACATAATGTTTTGCAAAAGATATCTAAATTTTTCGGGTACGGAATATTTTTTATCGCAAAAGAAATTCATCGATTCCGAACGGCAGGCAAAGGAAAGAATAAAAAGGTTCGGCTCGTTGTTTCCGCTTTCCAAAAAATGCGGTTGGTTGGGCTTAATAAACAGCATTTCGCCCTGTTTTACTTCGATTTTTTCTCCGTCCACGCCGATAAAAACGTTTTCTTTGTCCACGTAGTTAATCTCCCAAAAATCGTGCTTTTCTTCGGGGAATACGTAGTTTTTTTCCAGCGATTGATAATGAATCGTAACGATTCGCTGTACGTTCAAAAGGTTGGAAATCTTGTGCATATAAAATTTTTTCGTTTGCGTTGCCATACGTATAGTATAACAAACTTTTTTTACAATGTAAAACGATTTTGCGTTTGTTTTATTATTTCGTTTTGAATACTTGTGAAAGAATACCAAACAACAGGGAAAAAATTTCTATTGTTTTTTCCTTCGTTTCGTGTATAATGTAGGTATAAACTTTGGAGGAAAAGTTATGAGCGAATATATGAATACCTATAAATCCGTTGCGGAAAAATTTGCGTTGCAGGGCGAAGTCGTTGAAATTTGTCCCTATGGCGAAGGACACATCAACTTGACGTTGCTCGTCACCACGACGGAAAAAAGATACATTATGCAAAAGATGAACACGCGCGTGTTCACCGACCCTGACAGTCTTATGGCAAACATTTGCGGTGTTACCGAACACCTTGCAAGCCGTGGCATTGAAACGTTGGTTGTCGTGCCCACGAAAGACGGTAAACAGTTCTTAAAAGACGTTGATTGCTACCGTGTGTACGATTTCATTGAAAACACGGTTACCTACCAAAAAGTTACCGATAAAGAAGTTTTCAAAAACTCGGGTAAAGCGTTTGGCGAATTCCAAAACTACCTTGCTGAATTCGAC
>JAZRDK010000039.1:0-6272 GCA_045660225.1 Candidatus Scatosoma sp. | reverse complement strand
TCCTAAACCTGTTTTTTCAATAATCGTTCCACCGACAATAGCAAGGATTAAACCCACGATAACGTAAGCAATCGCAATAGGAAAGCCAAACACACTCGCAAGTAGAATAAACGCACCTAAATCAACGAGTGGGCTTGAAATCAAGAAACTGAACGTAACACCGCTTGAAATTCCTGCACGGGTAAACCCCATAAAGATAGGAATAGAAGAACAAGAGCAAAACGGCGTAACCGTACCAAGCAAAGCCCCAACCGCATTTGCGCCGATTCCCTTAAATCGACCAAGTATTTTTTTCGTTCTTTCGGGCGGGAAGTAGCTTTGAATATAAGATATAAGGAAGATAAGCAAGCATAAAAGCACAACGATTTTTATTGTGTCATATACGAAAAATTGTATTGCTTGCCCCCAATGTCCCGACATAAAGGTTTCACCAAACATAGCGGTAAATGCCATACCGATTAAAGCGTTTAGCCATTTCATACCAAGAATTTGGTCAGTAATAAAATCCCCAACGGCTCTTATTCAGTTTATTCCGCCCACAAGTAATGCTATCCCCACCGTAAGAACGACAACGGCAATTATGCCTATAAGCCACCATAACCATTTGCGTTTTTTAGTTTCCATAATATAACTCCTATAATATTTATTTTTATCTATATAGACAATTATCTATATGATAAGCAAAAAATATATGCGAACTTATTCGCACGTATTTTTTTTGCAAGTATCTTCGTTTGTTCTTCCCGTTCTACATTTTGTATCGCCGAGAAAATCAAGCATTTCATTAAGTTTACAACAAGCAAGCGTGTAATAAGTCCATTTCCAATCCTTTTCCGCTTTTACCAAACCGCAATCGCAAAGCACTTTCATATGATGAGAAAGGGTGGGCTGCGTGATATTGAGTTGCTCCAAGATTTTACAACCGCAAAGCGTACCGCCACGCAACATTTCAAATATTTGCATACGTGTATCGTCCGCTAACGCTTTTAAGATTTTTGCACATTCTTCTCTTTCCATTATACGCACCTCACATAGATTATTGTCAATACTATTATACTCGTCACATTGATGTTTGTCAATAGGAAATGAGCTGTTTTTGAAAAAAATTTTTACAAAGAAAAAGAACTCAGATTAAATATCCAAGTTCTTATTTTCTTTTTGACCGCTTGAAAGTGCAATTTCCTATGAATTTTTAATGTTTCAAAAAATCCCTAAGAGAGACGCACTTTTCGTTATCCTTTTTTTGTTATCAAGCACTGAATTTCCTGCTAAATTCGTTTAATCGCGTACCTGCCCCGTGCTTTTTAATTGTTTTTCTACTTTTTTTGCCAACCAAACGGCGAAAATCGCCTTCACGGCGTCGGGTAAAAGGAAAGGCAAAACCAAGGTAGTCAAACAGGTAACCAGCCCTGCCGTTCCGTCGAAGAAACATAAAAACCAAAGCGTACCCACCGCGTACAAAACGAGATGAGAAAGCCCAACGAACAACCAGCTAAGGCGCAGTTTTTTGCCGAGCGCCGTCAAGAGTACGGCAGGCAAAAACCCCACTAAAAATCCGCCCGTAGGGGATACGAAGACGGAAAATCCGCCTTGAAAACCTGCAAAGACGGGCGCGCCGATTGCGCCGAGTAATAAATATGCCAGCACGGCAAAAGCGCTTGCCCGCGCCCCAAGTAAGAGTCCGCATAAAGTCAAGGCGAGCGTTTGCAAGGTGATAGGTACGCTCCATATGGGCACGGAAAGGAAAGCGGACACGCAAAAAAACGCCGTGAACAATGCAATTTTGCCAAGCGATTTCGCGTTCATTTCCTATCCACCCCCTTGATTTTAGAAAGAGCCGAGTAAAAAACTCGGCTCGGTTGCGTTATGCGAGATATTTTTTCAAGGTTTCTACTTTGTCAGTGCGCTCCCAAGAGAAACCGTCGCGTCCGAAGTGGCCGTAAGCAGCCGTTTTGGAGAATACGGGTTTTCTCAAATCCAACGACTTGATGATGGAATACGGGCGCAAATCGAATTCCGCCTTCACGATTTGGGCAAGGCGTTCGTCGTCGAGCTTGCCCGTGCCGTGGCTGTCCACGAATACGGAAACGGGGTTTGCAACGCCGATAGCGTAAGCGACCTGGATTTCCACTTCGTCCGCAAGCCCTGCCGCGACAAGGTTTTTCGCGATATAACGGCAATAATACGCCGCGCTTCTGTCCACTTTCGTAGGGTCTTTGCCCGAGAACGCGCCACCACCGTGCGCGCATCTTCCGCCGTAGGTATCGACGACGATTTTTCTGCCCGTCAAACCGCTGTCGCCTTCAGGGCCACCGATTTCGAATCTGCCCGTGGGGTTGACGAAGAATTTCGTGTTTTCGTCCATAAGATTTGCAGGGATAATGGCGTCGATGACGAATTTTTTCATATCCTTGCGGATTTGTTCTTGGCTGACTTTATCGTCGTGCTGGGTAGAAACGACGACGGTGTCCACACGCTTTGCAACGCCGTTTTCGTATTCAACGGTGACCTGCGTTTTGCCGTCGGGGCGAAGGTAGGCAAGCGTGCCGTCCTTTCTCACGTCCGTCAAGCGTTTTGCAAGCTTGTGCGAAAGGGAAATGGTAAGGGGCATCAATTCTTCCGTTTCACGGCAAGCGTATCCAAACATCATGCCTTGGTCGCCTGCGCCGATTTCGTCGGCTTCGTCGCCACCGTCCGTCTTCTTTTCAAGGGACGCGTTGACACCCATTGCGATATCGGGCGACTGCTTATGAATCGCCGTCATAATCTTGCATTTGTCGTAGGCAAACGTGCCGAAATCATAACCGATGTTTTTGATGATTTCGCGCGCGGTTTTCTCATAATCCACGTCCGCCGTCGTCGTAACTTCGCCCATAATAAACAAAGTGTCAAAACCTGCGGAACACTCGATTGCCGTCCTTGCCATCGGGTCGGCGGTTAAAATAGCGTCCAAAAGCCCGTCGGAAACGTTGTCGCAAACCTTATCGGGATGTCCTTCGGTGACGCTCTCACTGGTAAAAAACTTTTTCATGTAAAAAATCTCCTTTTTAACATAGTTCATCACCGCCCCTGGGATTTGCGGTGAAGTTCCCACTCAAAAAGCTTAAGCTTTTGTAAAACTTTTTATCGGGAATATTATTATACCGCTTTTTTCTTCGCTTGTCAACTTATTCCGTCCTGCGCGCGTACGCTTGCAAAAAAAAATTATTCGTGGTATAATGCTTTTATGACGAACGCGGAATTTGAAAAACAACTCTCCTTTTGCACGCTTTGTCCGACGGAGTGCGGTGCAAACCGCCTAACGGGCGTGGGCGCTTGCGGTGTGCAGGGGATTAGGATTGCAAAATATTATTTGCATCCGTTTGAAGAGCCGTGCATTTCCTTTGACAAGGGAAGCGGTACGGTCTTTTTTTGCGGTTGCAATTTGCGTTGCGCGTTTTGCCAAAACTACGAAGTTTCGCGCGCCAAACGCGGAAAAGAGCTGACGCCAAGCGGACTTGCGGACGTTTTTAAGACGCTCGAAGATATGGGTGCGGACAATATTTCGTTGGTGACGCCGACGCATTTGGCTTTGCATCTTATCCGCGCCTTGGAAATGTATAAGCCGAAAATTCCCGTTGTCTACAATACGGGCGGATACGAAAAAATCGACACGCTTCAGCGTATCGACCCGTTTATCGATATTTACTTGCCGGACGTAAAATTTTATTCGTCCGCGCTTTCCAAACGTTATCTTAAAAAGGAAGACTACTTTGACGTCGCCAGCGAAGCCGTTTCGTTTATGGCAAACGCCAAGCCCTTGCAGATGACGAAGGAAGGGAAAATGCTTTCAGGGTGTATCGTTCGGCATTTGGTTATGCCCCTTTGTCAAAACGATTCGAAGGCGATTTTGAAATGGTTTGCAAGCGAGCTTCCTAAGGATACGTATTTGAGTTTGATGAGCCAGTATACGCCCTTTGGCGACGTGGAAGGTATGCCCGAACTTTCAAGAAAAGTCACGAAACGCGAATACGACGCCGTCGTAAACGTCGCGTTTGATTTAGGCATTGAAAAACTGTTTTTACAAGAGCGAGAATCGAGCGGAGAAGGGTATATTCCCCAATGGGATTTTTAAGGATTTTCGCGAAAAGCTTTTGCCTTTAATTCGACGAGTTTATTGACGATTTTCGCGCTTTGCGACGGCGTTGCGCCAAGCAACGCGGATTCTAACTTACGGATTCGTTGTAGACGTATTTTTTGTTTATCCATCACTTTTATTTTGCACGGGGGAGAAATTTCTATGCTGATTTCCTTGGACAATTTATCGTTCGGTTTCAACGGCGGTACGCTGATTGAAAACGTGTCTTTTTCGTTGAACGAAGGGGACAGGGTCGGGTTAATCGGTGGAAACGGTGAAGGTAAAACGACTTTAATCCGCCTGATTTTAGGCGAACTGGATGCGGAAGAAGGCTCGGTTTTTAGAAAGAACGGTATTAGAATCGGTTATCTCGCGCAAAACGGCGGATACGATTCAAGCAACACCGTTTTCGATGAAATGCGCGACGTTTTCAAAGAAGATATTCGCGCCTTGGACGCGCTCCGTGAAGTGGAAGAAAAAATTTCGAAAACGGACGAACACGACGCGGAATACCGCGTGCTTTCGCAAAAATACGAAGCGTTGAATCGGCAAATCTCCGCGCGCGACAGCTATCATTTCGAAGTGAAAATTCGCACCGTGTTAAACGGTATGGGCTTTGAAACGGTGTACGACCAACCCATTTCTACGATGTCGGGTGGGGAAAAGACGCGCTTAAAACTTTGCAGATTGCTTTTGGAAGACCCCGAACTTTTGATTTTGGACGAGCCGACGAATCACTTGGATATGAAGACGTTGTTTTGGCTTGAAGACTATCTTTCGTCGTACAAGGGCGCAATTTTGACCGTTTCGCACGATAGATATTTTTTGGATAAACTCGTTTCGCAAATTTATGAAGCCGAAAACAAAGAACTTTCCGTTTTCAAAGGCAATTATACGAAGTATAAGGTGTTGAAAGCGGAGAAAACGGCGCGTATCTTGAAGGAATACGAAAAACAACAGGAAGAGCGCGCGCATATGCAAGAGTACGTGGACAGAAATCTCGTCCGTGCGTCCACGACGAAGATGGCGCAATCGCGCAGGCTTGCCTTGGAAAAAATGGAGCTTGTTGAAAAACCCTATCTTCCGCCCGCCCCGCCCAGGTTTTCCTTTTCGTATGCGGACAAACCGTACGAACGGGTGCTGGAAGTGGAAAATTTGCGCCTTACGGCAGGAGAAAAGACGTTGCTGGAAAATGCGTCCTTTACGTTGATGCGTGGCGAAAAATGCGCGGTCATCGGCGACAACGGGACGGGTAAATCGACACTCGTCAAGGAAATCGTCCGCGGTAAAAATCCGAAAATCCGCTTTGGTAGGTTTGTAAAACTTGCTTGTTACGACCAGGAAAACGCGAATTTGGATTTGCAGGAAACGGTGCTTTCTGAACTGTGGGGCAGGCATATTAGTTGGGAACAAACGAAGGTGCGCGCGGTTTTGGCGCAGGCAGGTTTGGTTGCCGAAGATATAGACAAAAAGGTGGCAATGCTGTCTGGTGGAGAACGCGCAAAACTTGCCCTTGCCGTGTTTGCGTGCGAAGGCGGGAATTTTCTCATTTTGGACGAGCCGACGAACCATTTGGATTTGCCGGCGCGAGAAAGTTTGGAAACGGCGTTGAAGGCGTTTGACGGAACGTTGTTGTTCGTTTCGCACGATAGATATTTCATCCGCGCGTTGGCTGGAAAAATTTTAGAGTTGGCAGATAAACAAGCCGTCGAATTTACGGGCGATTACGACGCGTACACCGCCTACAAAGCCAAGATGCAGGAAACGGTGAAAAAACAAGTTCAACAAACACCTGCTACCCCCGTTTTGCAAAATTCGACGCAAAAAGAAGGGTATTATCGAAGCAAGGAAGAACGCGCGCAGGACGCGAAACGACGCACGCGCATTAAGAAAATAGAAGAAGAAATTTCTGCGTTGGAAGAAGAAAGCGAACAAATCAACGTCGCGCTTGCCGACCCCGAAGTGACGGCAAATTTCCGTCTTTTGGAAGAAAAGTGCAACCGTTTGGAAGAATTTAGGTCGCTTTTGGACGCTTTATACGGCGAATACGAAACTTTAATTTAAGCATTTTTCGACAAAACACTTGACAAATCCCGTGATTTATGATATCATTTTAATATCAAAACCTTACGGGAGAAAGACTATGAAAGAAATT
>JAZRDK010000038.1:0-14551 GCA_045660225.1 Candidatus Scatosoma sp. | reverse complement strand
TAACCGCGCTGACCTTTCTATCCGAGCCACCTGCGTCGAAACCGATACGGCAACCGTCCAAGTAACCGCCAACGCGAATCGAAGCGTTTTTCTGCTGAGGAATTTCATTTTCTTCCATCCAAATCACTTCGAAGGGTTTTTCGTAAACACCGCTCATAAAGTCGAAATCGAACGCGCGAAGACCTTCTGCCGTGTACGCGTTTTTCAAGTATTCATAGATGGATTTACTGCCCGAAACGTAAATTTTGAAACCGCCGACAACCCACAAAATCGTCTTTGCGATACGTTCAGCAACACGGAAATTCAACGCGTCGTTTACGCCGTCTGCAAAAGCATCGTAGCTGTAAACGTAGTTGTAACCACCGCTACGTTCAACGACGAGCGTAACCTTTACAGGGTTCGCACTCTTTTTTACTTCTGCGTCGAAATCGTTAAGCGCCTGAATCATCGGATAAAAGTTCTTGTCCAATACGGGTAATCTCATAATGTATCTCCTAAATATTTTCAAAATCGTGTGATTTCATTTTATCACGTATCATTATACTACGCCTACGGCGTAAGACAATAGAAATTCTTTCTTGAAATTGTGGTATTTTTTCGCAACTTATAAAATTGAAAGATTAAAACACTACGTTTTCGTCGCGCATCGTTTCCTTGAATACACGTAGCGCGTTTTTATGCGTAATCTTGTCAATCTCGTCCGCCGTCAACCCCGCACTTTCTAACGCGGAAATAAGCATCGGCATTTTAGACGCGTCCGAAAGCTGTATATCCGCGTCGATTCCGTCGAAATCACTGCCTAAGGCCAGGCAATCGACGGAAAATTTCCGCTTGATATAACGGATATGTTCCACCACAAATTCCAGCGTGTTTTTGCCCCTGTTTTCGTCTTCGCACAAAAAACCTTTGGCATAGTTTATACCGACTACGCCCCCATTTTCGCAAAGCGCCTTCAACATTTCGTCCGTCAAATTTCTCACGTTTTTACAAACGGCACGCGCGTTGGAGTGGGACGCAACAATCGGTTTTTTCGACAAAGCCACAACGTCGTAAAAGCCTTTGTCTGAAAGGTGGGAAACGTCGAGCGCCACCCCCAACCTATTCGCTTCTAAAACGAGTTCTTTCCCAAAATCCGTCAACCCGTTTTCCCTTTCCGGCGTAAACAAATCGGGCGTCCAACCCGTCCTTTGAAAGTTGCGGTAATTCGGATAGCCAACCTGGTTTTTGAAATTCCAGGTAAGCCCCAACATACGCACGCCTTTTTTATAGCATTTTTCCAAATTTTCAAGGTTTTCGCCTATCGGGCAGGCGTCTTCCATCGTCACGACAGCGGAAATTTTGCCTTCGCGTTTATGCTTATCAAAATCAGAAAACCGCTCTACCTTAGAAAGACGCTTACAAGCGGAAAGCTCTTCTTCCAGCGTGGCAAACATACGCTCAAGCGCGTCTTTGGGGTCAGGCGTATCCGCAGGCACGTACATCGCAAAACATTGCGCGAAATAACCGCCTTTTACGAGCTTGGTTTCGTCGATTTGAAGATTGGATTTACTCAAACGACACGCATTTGGCAAGTCCAAGTTCGTCTTCCATATTTTCCAAATGGTGTCACAATGTAAATCGAATATCATCCTACTTGTTTACACCGTCTAAAAGCGCGTTTACCGACGCTTGCAACCCCACGAGTTTTTCGTTTGCCGTGCTTTCGTCTTTCGCCTTCAAAGAGTAATAAATTTTCAGTTTCGGTTCAGTACCCGACGGGCGCACGCATACGAACGAACCGCCTTCCAGTTCGTAATAAACGCAGTTGCAGGCAGGTACGTCCAACGTTTGCGTTTCGCCCGTTGCCATCAACGTGCGTTTGGATTTACTGTAATCGCGAACGGCGACAACTTTCAAATCTGAAAGCGCGTCCACCTTCACCGTCTTCAAACCGTCGACAACCGCGTTCATTTCCTTCATCGCGTTTAAGCCGGAGTATTGCACGGATACGTTTTTGTCTAACACGTAACCGTATTTTGCGTAAATTTCCTGCAAACGGTTGTATACCGTTTTGCCGATATAAGTATAATAGCACACCATTTCCGCGCAAAGCATGGACGCAACGACGGCGTCTTTATCTCTTGCGTGCGTACCGCGAAGATAACCACAGGATTCTTCAAAGCCAAAGACGTAATTGTGGCTAAAATCCCTTTCCCATTGTTTGATTTTTTCGCCGATAAACTTAAAGCCTACGGGCGTTTCGTACAGCGTTACGCCGAAATCGTCGCAAATCGCCTTTGCCATACCCGTCGTAACGAAGGATTTGACAACCGCGGGATTTTTCGGCATTGCGTTTTCTTCCTGCAAACGCGTCAACACGTAGTCCAAGAGCAAAATGCCGACCTGGTTGCCCGAAAGCGCAACGAATTCGCCTTGATTGTCCTTGATGGCTACGCCCAGTCTATCCGCGTCGGGGTCAGTACCAAACACGACGTCGGCGGAAATTTCGTTGGCAAGCGCAATACCCATACTAAGCGTTTCTTTGAATTCGGGATTAGGAACTTTTACCGTCGAAAATTCCGTGTCCTTTTCTGCCTGTTCTTGCACCACCGTCGTTTGTATGCCGAGCTTTTTCAAAATTCTCGTTACGGGCATATAACCACTGCCATGGACGGGCGTGTAGACAAGTTTTAAGTTTGCGCCACATTTTTCCACCGCTTCTTTAGAGAGCGTGAGTGCAGAAAGCTCGTTAATGTAATCGTCGTCGAGCTGTTTAGGGACGGGCAAAATCAACGCGCTGTTTTCGTCGGCGGTAACGGACAAATACTCCGTTGCACCGATAAACGAAACCACCTTTTTCGTGTCTTCAGGCGACATTTGCGCACCGTCTTCGCCGTAGACCTTATAGCCGTTGTATTCTTTGGGGTTGTGGCTTGCCGTTATCATAACGCCTGCCACCGTCTTTAAGTAGCGCACCGCATACGAGAGCATAGGCACGGGACGGACGTCGTCGAAAAGATAGGCTTTGATGCCGTTTTTCGCCAAAACACCAGCCGTTGCCTTTGCAAATTCCGCGGATTTTCGTCTTGTATCGTACGAAACTACAACGCCCCTTTGCATGGCGTCTTCGCCCAGCGTTTTGATAAATTCCGCAAGCCCTTTCGTCGCGCGCATAACCGTATGCACGTTCATTACGTTTTGACCATAGCCAATGATGCCACGCATACCTGCCGTACCAAATTCCATTTCGCCACCGAAACGATATTCAATTTCCTTGTCGTTTCCGCAAAGGCTTTGCAATTCCTTTCTCCCTTCTTCCAAAAGCGCGGGAGAGTTTAACCATTTTGTATACAAATCGTAATAACCCATATCGTTACTCCTTACCGTTTTCGTTTTCTTCGTCTTTAGCGTCGGTTACGTAATCGAAATAATGTTCGCTGTCGCCGTGGTCGGGGTTCTTTTCGATATTTTCAAACGTCAAGAAATATTTTTTGCCCTTGACGGTGTAATACCCTACGTATTGTACGCAAATAAACAGGAAATAAGACGCGGGTACGGTAATAAGCAATGCACTGCCAAACGTCGCCAACGCGCCGAGCACGTTGAGCACAATGACGAGATAAACGCAAACAAGGTACACCGAAAACATTTTTAATTGCTGTTTTCTTTCCGTTTTGTTTTCGCAAACGATTGCCCTGCCGATGCCCTTTCCGTCTACGTCCATGGCAGGCATCCAGCGCCCCGTCAACGTGAGTTTTAAGGACTGACAAACGACGATGAGCGTCATCGTCAAAAACAGCGACGTAACGACGGAGAACGCGGAGAGTACGAAATAGGCAATAAACAGCGTCAAAACGTCGATAACGAAAACAATGGGCACGTATACGAGCGCGTAAACGCTGGCTTTACCAAGGTTGGCAATCATAGACGTCCAAAACGGCGTATCGGCGTACGTGGACATTTTGTCGCCTAAAATACTGCCTGCCGTGTAGTGGCAAATCGTTTCCGCAAAACGGCGGAAAAGATAAACAATCGCCACGCCCATAATCGTAAGCCAAAGCTCCGTACGTCTTGACGAAATCACGTCAAACGCCTGTTGTAAAGAGCCACCTTCTTGAATAATTCTCGTGCGTATCGTTTCCATTTCCACGCCGTTTGCCGAGAAGAAGGCGTGGATAAACGCCGAAACGTCGGAAAACAAAGTTTTCGTCGCTTCGTCGTTGAAGATTTGGCTGAGTTCAGGCAATACGAACGAACAGCAAAGCGCAACCGCTATCAGCGAAATAACAAATTTCGAGAAAAGCAGTTTATAGACCTGTTTGAAATTTTCCATCAGCAATTTTAAGCTGTTACGAAAGCGCATACGTTTCTCCTTCGGGGTTTAGTAGTATTTTACAAGGTCGGCGCGATGGATGGCGTCGCGGTCGAAATAGGCAATTTGCATACGCACGCAAAAGACCATTATCATCACCAAATACAACAAGGTGGCAGTCGGTAAAAAGATAGCGACCGTAGACGGCACGAACAACGCGCAAAGCCCCGTCAAAGCTTCGGCAAAAATCAAAACCAGGCTTTGCCCAAACGCAATTTTCCATTTGACGGGCGAAGCGAGCTGGTAGGAATACTGCAACGCTTCAAGTGGCTTAAAGCCGGTGATTTGCATGCAAGGAAGCCACAAATAGATGGTGGCTATCACGTACACTAAAAGGATATGCGCCACCAAAAACACGAGCACGGCAAGCACGTACGCCACCGTTGGTTGAAACAGCGACGTAACGAACAATACCGACGCCGTCAAAAGCGACCACACTTCGTAGATGACGAGCAGGAGAAATGCACATCCCGTCGTGGAAAGCAAATTGTCGTTCAGTTTAGCCAAAAGCCCGTTGTACGTTCTTTTGCCGATACGAAAATGTTTTTCTAAGAGCGCCATGATAAACGCGACGCAGGGAATTAAAACGAGAATTCCTCCGATGCCCGCAACGATAGATTTCCAAGAGCCGAAGTTGAGCACGGAAATCGAGCAAAACAAGTCGTAAAACGACCAACTGCTAATGTTTCCGCTAAAGAACGCCTTTAAGACGTTGTTCATTGCCAGCTCGTCTAAAGAAATCGCCAAAAAAACCGCAGGTAAAAACGCAAACGGGAACAAATAGATAAAGTTTCTTGCGACGTATTTTCCTGCCTGTATCGTGTATTTCATACTTTTCTTCCTCTCGTAAGCAAGCGTACGGCAAAGCCGTACCCTTCGTTTGCTAAAAATATTATAACACTTAATCAAAGGATTGTCAACGGTCTAAAAGAAAAATCCCCCTTGTGGAATAAGGAGGATTTTGTAGTTTCTTAAAGTTTTTGTAAGGTTTCCATAACGTAATCGCCGAACTGCCCACAAGTTGCGCCCGTGTTTCTGCCCGTGATGACGTATTTCTTTTCTTCAAAGGAGCAAATATCCAAAGCGCGTTCCAGCTTGTCCGCTCTATCCTGTAAACCGATATGCGACAGGAGCATTACACACGCGCGGAGCATCGAACAAGGGTCGGCGTAATCGCCTCTGCCTTCCGTAATCATACGGGGCGCAGAGCCGTGAATTGCCTCGAACATCGCGTACTTCTTACCGATGTTTGCACACCCTGCCGTACCGACGCCACCTTGGAATTCCGCCGCTTCGTCGGAAATGATGTCGCCGTACAAGTTGGGCAGGAGCAAAACCTTGAAATCACGGCGACGTTTCGTGTCAACGAGTTTCGCCGTCATAATGTCTGCGTACCACTCGTCCGTGATGATGTCGGGATACAAGTCCGCCACCTTATGGCAATCTTCCAAGAAATTGCCGTCCGTCGTCTTGATGACGTTGGCTTTGGTAACCAGCGAAACACGGTTTAAGCCGTTTTTGTGCGCGTAGTCGTACGCAAGGCGCGCGATTCTGTCAGAGCCTTGTTTGGTGGTAATCGTGAAGTCTACCGCCAAATCTTCCGTGATATTAAACCCGGACGAGCCGATGGCGTAACCGCCTTCCGTGTTTTCACGGAAAATCGTCCAGTTAATCCCTTCTTCAGGGACTTTAACGGGGCGGATATTTGCAAACAAGTCAAGCGCCTTTCTCATCGCTACGTTTGCCGATTCAATGTTCGGCATACCGCTACCCTTTTGGGGCGTCGTCGTAGGTCCTTTCAAGATGATGTGGCAAGCCTTCAATTCCGCCATAACGTCGTCGGGGATTGCCTTGCCTTTTGCGATACGATTTTCAATCGTAAGACCTTCGATATCCTTGAAATCCACCTTTCCAGCCTTTACCAAATCAGCAAGGATAAATTCAAGCACGCGTCTTGCCTGTGCGGAAATAATCGGACCGATGCCGTCGCCACCGCATACGCCGATTTTGATACAATCGAGCGACGCGTAGTCCACGAAATCGCCCTGCGCCTTCATATCTTCGACGCGCGTGAGCTGTTCTGCCATCAATTTTCTAAACTTTTCACAGGCGACGTCTAATTGCGCCTGATAGGTTTCTTTTTCCATCTCTCTCACCTCTGATTTTTCGTATAATTCAAGCAACCGCCTGCAAGAAGCATTTGTCTTTGTCTTTCCGTCAACGTCAAGCAAAGTTTAGCCGTTGCGCCCGTCGTCTTGTTGACGAGCACGGCAAAATTTTCGCCTTCAACCGCTTTTTTGAAATCTTTGATTTCAAGCGCGTCGCCTTCGGCAAAGTTTTCATAGTCGTTAGGGTTTTCTAACGTCATCGGCACAATGCCAAAATTGATGAGATTTGCGACGTGGATACGTGCAAAACTCTTTGCGACAACCGCCTTAATGCCAAGGTACAAAGGCACGAGAGCCGCGTGTTCACGAGAAGAGCCTTGACCGTAATTGCTACCGCCTAAAATGACGCCACCGCCCTTCTTTTTGGCGCGTTCAGGGAAATCCTTGTCGCAAACGGTAAAGCAAAATTCAGACAGTTTGGGTACGTTGGAGCGGTAAGGCAACACTTTCGTCCCTGCCGGCATAATATGGTCGGTGGTGATGTCGTCGCCCACTTTCAAAATGAGCTCCGCCGATAAATCGTCTTCGGGGGCTTTGCCAACGGGAATCGGCTTAATATTCGGGCCTCTTTCCACAACAACGTCGTCCATTTCCGCCTCCGTTGCAGGCAACTCGATTAAGTTGTCGTTTACGGCAAACGTTTCGGGCATAGAAATTTGGGGCGCTACGCCAAGCGACGTCGGGTCGGTAAATACACCAGCCACAGCCGAAGCCGCCGCCGTTTCAGGCGAAACTAAGTACACTTGCGCATCCGCAGTCCCACTACGAGCAAGTAAGTTACGGTGGAACGTACGAAGGCTGACACCTGCGGATTTGGGCGAGAAACCCATACCGATACAAGGACCGCAAGCACACTCTAAAATTCTTGCGCCCGCGTTGATAAGGTCGGCAAGCGCACCGCACTCTGCAAGCATCGAATACACCTGTTTAGAACCGGGCGAAATAGACAAGCTGACGTTAGGATGCACGGTTTTGCCTTTCAGCATGGACGCAACCGTCAACATATCCTGCATAGACGAGTTGGTACAAGAGCCGATGCAAACCTGGCTTATCGGCATACCTTGAAGTTCCGAAACGGGTTTGACGTTGTCGGGGCTATGCGGACAAGCCGCAAGCGGTTGCAATTTCGACAAATCGACGGTGTATTCCGCGTCGTAAACGGCGTCCGCATCCGAAGAAAGCGGAACGTAGTCTTCCGCCCTGCCTTCCGCCTTCAAGAAAGCGTAGGTGATTTCGTCGGAAGGGAAAATCGACGTCGTTGCGCCAAGTTCCGCGCCCATATTCGTAATGGTTGCGCGTTGGGGTACGGACAACGTTTTTACACCTTCGCCTGCGTATTCCACAATCGCGCCGACGCCACCCTTTACGCCAAGCAAACGAAGAACTTCTAAGATGACGTCCTTCGCGCCGACGTAGCCCAAAAGTTTGCCAACGAGATTCACTTTAATCATTTTCGGCATGGTTATGTAGTACGTACCGCCACCCATTGCAACGGCTACGTCCAAACCGCCCGCGCCCATACCGAGCATACCGATACCGCCAGCCGTAGGCGTGTGCGAATCAGAGCCGATAAGCGTTTTGCCAGGCTTGGAAAAACGCTCTAAATGTACCTGGTGGCAAATGCCGTTGCCGGGACGGGAAAAACGAATACCGTGTTTTTTCGTTACCGTTTGGATATAGCGGTGGTCGTCCGCGTTTTCAAACCCTGCCTGCAAAGTGTTGTGGTCGATATACGCGACGGAAAGTTCGGTTTTTACCCTGTCGATGCCCATCGCCTCGAATTGCAAGTACGCCATCGTACCCGTTGCGTCCTGGGTCAGCGTTTGGTCGATTTTCAAACCGATTTCCTTGCCGACAACCATTTCACCGCAAACGAGATGGTCTTTAATAATTTTTTGCGCTATCGTATAGCCCATATTCTCTCTCCTAAATTACTTCTTGAACAAATTGAAATCGTAACGGTTGTCCTTACTGAATTTTCTGAACATTTTCTCCAGCTCGTCCTCGCCCATAACCGTCGTTCTGCCGTCTACGTACAAACCGTCGATTTCTTCCTTCATCGACTGTACAATCCAGTCGTGCTTGCTCACCTGCTTTTCTGCGGGCAAACGGAAATGCTTGTTAATCCAGTAGGCGATACCTGCCAAGCCGGACGTATTCGAAATGGAAACTTCCGCAGGACGATTCAACAACTTTTCCGTGTCGAAAATGTTGTAGATTTCCGCGTCTTTCATCATACCGTCGGCGTGTACGCCTGCACGGGTCAAGTTGAACGCGCTACCCACGAACGGCGTCATCGGCGGAATTTCGTAATCGAGTTCCTTTTCAAAGTATTCCGCGATTTCCGTGATTACCGTCGTATCCATACCGTTAAGCGTACCACGAAGGGATGCGTACTGCATAACCATCGCCTCCAAAGGTACGTTGCCCGTTCTTTCGCCGATGCCAAGGAGCGAACAGTTGATACCGCTTGCACCGTACAACCAAGCGCTGACGGCGTTGGCTACGCCCATATAGAAGTCGTTGTGACCGTGCCACTCTAACATTTCCGACGTAACGTCCGAATAGTGATGCAAACCGTAAACGATACCGGGGACGCTTCTGGGAGGCGCTGCGCCTGCGAAAGGCACGCCGTAGCCCATCGTGTCGCACATACGGATACGCACGGGGATTTTTGCTTGTTTAGAAAGCTCTACCAAAGCGTTGACGAACGGAACGACGAAACCGTAGAAATCCGCGCGCGTCAAGTCTTCCAAATGGCAACGGGGCGAAATGCCTGCGTCAAACGCCTGTTTTACGACGCCAAGGTAATGGTCGAACGCCTGCTTTCTCGTCATATTCAGCTTTTTGAAGATGTGGTAGTCGGAACAGCTGACCAAAATACCCGTTTCCTTTACGCCGATTTCTTTGACGAGCATAAAGTCTTCCTTCTTTGCGCGAATCCACGTCGTTACTTCGGGGAATTTATAGCCAAGCGCCATGCATTGTTCTAACGCGTCCCTATCTTTCTTCGTATAAACGAAAAATTCGCTTTGGCGGATAATACCGTTAGGACCGCCCAACCTTGCAAGCATTTTGTAAAGGTCGACGATTTGTTTTGCCGTATACGGCGCGCGCGATTGCTGACCATCGCGGAACGTCGTGTCCGTAATCCAAATATCACGGGGCATATTCATCGGCACACGGCGATGGTTGAACGGCGTTTTCGGAACTTCGTCGTACGGATAAATATCACGGAACAACTGCGCTTCCGCAACGTCTTGCAGTTCATATTTGTACTGTTCTTGTTCGAGCAAATTGCTCATAGGATTCATTTCTATCATACTTCTTCCTCCTATTTTCGTTTTCGATTGAAACCCTTTCTTTAATTCAATAAATCGATTATATTATAAAATCACGCGTTTGTCAAGAAAATTAACGCTGAAACTACGTTTTTCTAAAAGAAAAAGTGCTTTTTTTGAAAAAAACCGTTTCCCTTGCGTTAAAATGCGTCTTTGGTGATTTTGCTCCATCTTTTGGCGATAAATTTAAGTCGCCAAGACGTCGGCATCCAAAACGTCGCGATTCGCATCGTCTTATTCCAAAACCCGACGATGATTTTCCGTTTGTTTTTGTCGACGGCGCGAAGGGACGCTCTTGCGACGCTTTCGGGCGATTTCACCGCAAGCTTGCCCCATAAGCCCTGCCCTTTGATTTGCGCCTTGATATCTTCACGCGTCGGCATTGCGCCGGGGAGCACCGCCGTTACGTGCACGCCTTTTTTTCTAACTTCTTCACGAAACGATTGCGAAAAGGAAGTCAACGCGCCCTTGGTCGCGCTATACACCGCAAAATAAGGCATCGGGTATATCCCCGAAACGGACGAAACGTTGATAATTTTCAAGGTGTCCGCTTTATGTTCTACGGCAAAACGGCAAAGGCAAACTGCCGATTCAAAATTCACTCTGCATTGAAAAATCAGCTTGTCCTGCGTATACGTTTCCACGGGTTTTTGGATGTCCGCACCCGCAACGTTTACCAGCATAGAAAGCGAAATTCCTTCCTTCTCCATCGCGTCCATCAACGCGCATCTGTCCCCTTCCTTTGCCAGGTCGGCTGGATACAAACGCGTTTCCACCGACGGGAATTTTTCGGAAAGTTCGGTTTGCAAAACGCGCAATTTCTCCCTGTTTCTACCCGTCAATAAAAGCGAGTACCCGCGCAAGGCGAGTTCGTAAACGAACGCCCTACCAAGTCCGCCCGTTGCGCCCGTGATTAAGGCGTAGCCCGTTGTGTTTTCCTGTTTCATCGTCATACCCAAAGCGTGTCGGGGTCAAACCCGAAAGTTTGCACGACTTCCACGTGCTTGGACAAAGCCATATCCTGCGGTTTCACAAGCCAACCGCCGTTGGAATCTAAATCAAATCCGAATTTTTTGTAGGCGTACCATACGAGATGCGCGCATTGCGTAATGCGGATATCGTCGACGTATTTAGGCGACAACAAACCGATGGAAAACCTATACGTAAGCCCAACCAAATGGTTTTGGGCATAGCTTGCAACCTGCTTTTTTATCGTTTCGTCGATTTTTGGGCGCAAAACGAGAAACGTACCTAAGTACGTGAAATCGTGCGCGGACGTGTTTTTGCTTTTTATGCCAGGGCCTATACTTTCAACCAGCTCCTTTCTTTCGCCGTTGGATACGAGCGCGGAGTGTCCGTACCGCCACCAAGAAACGCGCGTCGTTGAACTGACGATGATGTCGCCGTCCTTCAAGTCGCACATTTTTGCAAAGCCTTTGATTTCGTCCATATACGTAAAGGGCGCAAACCAATACGTATTCATCTCGTAGTCGGTAAAAAAGCTGGTCTGAATTTCCAAGATACGGCCTATACCGCCTTCTTTGACGCGCATATCGTCGATTGCCGTTTTAGAAAGCCCCGTTTGATGATACAAAAGCCCGTAATCTTCGTCCGTGAGCGTTTGTTTTTGCAAAACGGGTAAAACGTTGACCTTGGCGTAGTCGGGACGCCATCTCTCCCACGTCGAGTCCGTATACACGACGCCGAGCTGGAACATGCCGAGAATACCGCCTACGAATACGACGATACAAAGCAAAAGCGCGCGCAATCGCTTGCGCGGTTTTTTTTGCATTTCTTCACGGTTAGACATAGTTTCCCCTACAAAGTTATTGCGCGTACGTTCTTTTGCCGAAAATATTCGACCCAACGCGCACCATATTGCTACCTTCTTCTACACACAGCGGATAATCGCCACTCATACCCATAGACAGGTATTCGATTTCCGACGATTGCGTTTTTGCCCACTCGTACAAGCGACGCATTTTTCTCGTCAATTCTCTAAGCAACGTTTCGTCGTCTACGTCGGGGAGCATCGCCATAAAACCTTTTACTTTTACGCCTTCAACGGCGGAAATTTTGGCAAACGTTTCCTTTGCCGTGTCGTAGTCGTAGCCACCTTTCGTTTCTTCGTCGCCGACGTTGATTTGGATAAGAATATTCGAAACGACGCCCTTGTTTTTCGACTGCCGTGCAAGTTCAAAAACCAACTCGTCCCTGTCGCAAGAGTGGTACAAATCAATTTTGCCCACAAGGTATTTAATTTTATTCGTTTGCAAACGTCCGATAAAATGGTTTGGGCAGGGCAACAAAAACGCGTGCTTATCTCGAAATTCTTGGGGTTTATTTTCCGCGACGGCGTCGACACCCGCTTGAATTGCGAAATTAATATCTTCCGCGGTTTGCGTTTTCGTCGCCACGACAAGCGCAACCTTTTCACCGAAGGGATTCCCCTTTTCTATCGTTTTTTGGATTGCCCGTACGTTGTTTGTAATTTCTTCCCTACGCATACTTTGCACCTTCGTTTTCGTTTTATTTATTATATCGTTTTTCCGCGCCCTTGTCAATCTTCTATAAACGGATTATGCCCTTTACTTGCTTTAGAAATAATTTTTTTGCGGATTTAGCAACTTTTTTCGTTTACCTACTTGCTTTTTTTCGTGACTCGCGTTATAATGATTATAAATTAAACTGATAAGGATAATCAATTTTTCAAATGAATACCGAAGAGCTTAAAACATTTATATTTCTCTCGAAAGTAAAAAATTTCACGCTTGCGGCAGAGCAATTATTCATCGCGCAATCCACCGTTACCAACCGTATTAGCGAGTTGGAAAAAGAAGTGGGCAAAAAATTATTTTCGCGCGGTTCAAAAACGGTGACGTTGACGGAAGCAGGTGAAATTTTTCTTCGCTATGCCGAACGTATTTTGGAATTGCAAAACACGTCCATCGACGAAATGAACGCTTTGACCAGCCACAGCCGTAAATTCTCCATCGGCGCAATCAACGCGTCGTACGAGGTACACGTAAAACCGCTGGTGGACGAGTGCTTGAAAGACAACACGGTGACGTCCGTCAAAGTGATGCTTGGACACTCGCTTGACCTTATCCAAAATTTACAGGACAATATGCTGGATATGGTGTTCTCGGCAATCCCCTTAAAGCGTACGGGGTACGCCTGCGACGTGTACGACGTCGACCGCGTTGCGCTCGTTTGCAAGAAAGGCAAAAACGAGTATCCCGACGGAGTAACGAAGGAACAGCTTTGCAAACTTCCTTATCTAATGTGCGATTTCACGCTGAGCGAAGCGGGTGTGTTTATCCGTTCGCTGTTCCCTAAAAACCATATTTTCCGTTTGGACGTTGACAACTCGTCGAAGTTGTTGCCCTATTTGGAAAACGGGCTTGGGTATTCCTTCCTGCCGTATAAGTTGGTGAAAGAAAAAATCAACGAAGGCAGTTTGGAAGAAGTAAAATTAAAAGATTTTACCGCTCCGAACGTAACCACGTATCTCATTTATAGACACGATTACGACGTGAAACGGTTTTTGAACAATCAATTTGACGAATAAGTCGTCGGGCGCGTACACTTGCGCCCGATTTTAATAAAGGAGAAAACGATGATTAATAAATTTTGCAAATACCCCCTTTGGGAAGTTTCCAAAGACCTTGTCAAAGTGGCTACCGGCGCGGAAAAAGCCGAGCTTGTCGTCGTGGGCGCAACGCTCGTCAACGTTTGCACGCGTGAGCTTATTGAAAACACGGACGTCGCCGTCGTCAAGGGTAGAATTGCCTGCGTGGGCGATTGCAAGCATTGTATCGGCGAAAACACGCAAATTATCGACGGAAAGGGCAAATACCTTGCCCCTGCGTTTTTGGACGGGCATATCCACGTCGAATCGTCGATGTTGACCGTCGGCGAATACGCAAAAGCCGTCGTTGCACATGGTACGAGCGGGATTTTTATGGACCCGCACGAAATTTGCAACGTTCTCGGTTTAGACGGCGTTAGATATATGCTGGACGACGCGAAACGCACACCCTTGAAAGTGATGATGACCACCCCTTCCTGCGTACCCGCCGTACCCGGTTTTGAAGACACGGGCGCGTCCATCGGTCCTGAAGAAGTTGCGGAAACGATGACTTGGGACGAGTGTGTGGGGCTTGGCGAAATGATGAACTTCCCCGGCATTTTGTTTGCAGACGAGCGCACGCACGCCATCGTCGGCGAAACCTTGAAAGCTGGCGCAATCCCTACGGGGCATTATTCGCTCCCTGAAAACGGAAGCGGTTTGAACGCGTATATCGCGTCGGGCGTACGCTGTTGCCACGAATCCACGCGCGCGGAAGACGCCCTGCAAAAAATGCGTCTTGGTATGTACGCCATGCTCCGCGAAGGCTCGGCTTGGCACGATTTGAAGGAAGTTGCTAAGGCGGTTACTAAGCACGAAGTCGATTCCCGTTACGCGTGTCTTATTTCCGACGACACACACCCGAACACTTTGCAAACCTACGGGCATCTTGATTACATCGTAAAGCGCGCGATTGAAGAAGGCGTCGACCCTGTAACCGCGATTCAAATGGTAACGATTAACGTGGCGCAATGTTTCCAACTTGACCACGATTTCGGCTCGATTGCGCCGTCGAAATGCGCGGATATGGTACTTATCGACGATTTGGACACCTGCCGTG
>JAZRDK010000037.1:0-7521 GCA_045660225.1 Candidatus Scatosoma sp. | reverse complement strand
CAATCTTCTCGTCAACGACGTAACCAGTTGGTACAAACCGTCGAGTTCGGCATTGACCTCAATGCGAATTGCCTGGAAACTTTTTCTTTCGCAAGGCGCTCCGCCAAAGCGGAATTTCGCAGGTATGCTCTTTTTAATGATTTCCGCGAAATCACCCGACGTTTTCAAGGGCTTTTGTTCGCGTTCTTTTACGACGTTTCTTGCAATTTGCTTTGCAAAGGTTTCTTCGCCGTATGTTTTCAAAATTCTTGCAAGCGCTTCTTCGGAATAGGTATTGAGTACGATTTCCGCCGTTAAGTACGCCGAAGTATTCATACGCATATCTAAGGGTGCTTCCTTAGATTTATAACTAAATCCCCTGTCCGTGTCGTCGATTTGGTGGGAAGAAATCCCAAAATCAATCAACGCGCCGTCTATTTTGTCTACGCCTGCGCTTTCAAACACGCCTTCGTAGTCTTTATAATTCGATTTGAAAATTTGGAAACGACCTTCAAACTCGCTTAAACGTTTCGTTGCCGCTTCAATCGCTTCGTCGTCTAAGTCGGTGGCAATCAACTTGCCATTGGTTGACGTACGTTTCAAAATCTCGTAAGAATGTCCGCCTCCGCCTACCGTTGCGTCGTACCAGATTCCGCCGTCCTTTAAGGAAAGCGCTTCCATACATTCTTCAAGCATAACGGGTTTGTGCGAAAATTCAAGCATCGTTAAATCCCCAGTTCTTTCAACGCGGCGTCATAATCGATTCCGCTGACGTAGTCGTAATATCTGTCCGCAGACCAAATTTCTAAACGCTTGCCCCTACCGAGCGTAACCACGTCTTTCGAAATGCCTGCAATTTTACGAAGCATCGTGGGCAACACCACGCGTCCTTGCGCATCTTCTTCCGCAGAGTGGATACTGCTGAAAAACATTGCCGTCGCGTGATTCGATTCGGAAATGGCTTCTTCGGAGATACTACTGATAACGTCGTCCAAGTCGTCGTCCGCCATCACGCAAATACAATTATTCATGCCCCTGAAAAAACTGTATTTTCTTTCTCCGTCTTCCCCCGTAAGCTCCTTTTTGAACTTGGAAGGAATACGCAAGCGGTTTTTATCGTCAAGTTGGTGTTCAACCATACCCTTAAACATCGTTTATCCCCTCCTTGCTGTTATTTCGGCAACTTACAATCCTGTCGATGTCTATATTATAGACCACTTAAAACCATTTGTCAAGGGTTTTTCGAATATTTTTTTCCATTTTTTGAAATTTTTTGGGATTTTTGTCCCTAAAAAACCACTTTTAACCGCTCACGACTACACGAACATTTGTTTGTATGTTTTTTCGTTCTTTTGTTTATCCCTTCCCAAAAAGCAAATCCGCCCTATTCCGCTTGTTTCAAGGTGCGTAGCGTTTTTTCGTACGCAAAAACGCGAACGTATGTTTGTTTTTATGTTAAGCGTTTTAACAACACCCTTTCTACTCTTTCGCAGGCGAAAAAGGCGGTTTGGTGTCAAAAATGGTCGAAAGGTGGTTACTCGTCCCAACGGCTTTGCGTTTAACGTGCTTTTTAATCGTTTTGCCACCCCTTCGTTGCCGTCGAACACGGGACAAGCATACTGTTTTTTGACGTAATCTTTCAAATAAACGTAATGCGTGCAACCTAAAACCACCGCCGTCGGCGTACCTTTGGGAAGAAAAGGCGAGTAGTCGTACCCCTTATCAAAAAGATGGCGTTCGATTGCCCCTGCAAGCCCGTCGCAGGCAATCTGCCTAATGATTGTGCCCGTGTTTTGACGTTCCGCCTTTTGACAAAGCGTTTGAAACCGTGCGCTTTGGTTGGTTGCCTTCGTTGTAAATACAAACACTTCTCCGCCACTTCGACACGCGTCTAAAACGGCAGGCTCGACACCTAAAATCGGGAAATCGTAGCGTTTTCGAAGTTCGTCAATGCAAACGGCGGTAACCGTATTGCAAGCCACGACGACCGCCCTTACGCGCAGGCGCTTAAACCTTTTGAACGCGCGAAGCGCCAAACGACGGATTTGCGCGTCTTTTCTATTGCCGTACGGCGCGTGCCGATTGTCGCCGTAATAGTAATATAGTTCGCCCGGCAACGCCTTTACGCACTCTGCAAGAACGGTTAAACCGCCGATTCCGCTGTCAAAAAAAGCAATTCCACCTTTCGGTATACTCATTATCTCTCCAAAAGCCGAAAATTTTTGAAAATTTTATCGTTTTTCGCTAATTTACACCGAAAAACAGTTTACTTTCCAAGAAAATTATGTTAAAATAATCTACGCAAGTTTGAATTATTGAAGTTAAACAAGGAGACCATTATGCCTAATATTAAATCCGCAAAGAAAAGAGTTTTGGTAATCGACAAGAAAACCATGAGAAACAAAGCGATTAAGTCCGCGTTGAAGACGCAACTTAAGAAGTTTATGGTTGCTGTAGAAGCTGGCGACAAGGAAACCGCAACGAAGTTGTTCCCTGAAACCGTTTCCGCTATTGACAGCGCTGTAACGAAAGGCGTTCTTCACAAGAACAACGCAAACAATAGAAAGGCAAAGCTCGCGAAGAAACTCGCTGCTTTGAACTAATCGCACTACACATCTCTTTGATTGTGATGAGGGTCTGCCGACAGGTAGACCCCTTTTTTCGTGTCGCAACCCCGTCCCCTTCCTTATTTATATATAGCGTTAGTCTAAAAAATCTTCCGCTTTCAAGCGCGCGCGTAACTTTTCTACGGCGCGCTTTTCTATGCGCGAAATATACGAACGGGAAATTTTGAGAACGTTGGCAACTTCCCGTTGCGGAAGCGGAATTCCGCCCTTTAAGGCATAGCGTAAACAGATAATCGTGTATTCGCGCTCGGTTAAAAGCGTTTTAATATACGCAAGCAGTTTTTCGCGTTGCACCGACCTTTCCACCTGCTCGAATACACAGTCTTCTTTTTCAAACAGCAAATCCATAAGCGTCAGTTCGTTTCCGTCTTTATCCGTACCCACCGAATCGGAAAGCGACATCGTGTTTTGGTGTTTCTTATTTGCGCGTATTAGCATCAAAATTTCGTTTTCAATACAACGCGCGGTGTACGTAGCAAGCGCCGTACCGTGCCCCGGTTTATAGGTATTTATCGCCTTGATTAAGCCTATACTACCCACGGAAATCAAATCGTCCGTTTCCGCAGCCCCCGTATATTTTTTTACGATATGTGCAACCAAACGCATATTGTGGCGCACAAGCAAATCTTTCGCATTTTTATCCCCTTCCAAAGCAAGACGCAAACACCGCTCTTCTTCGTCTTTAGGAAGTGGCTTTGGAAAGGAGTTTTTTGCACCGATAGCGCCTGTAAAAAAGACAATCCGTCCGATAATCGAACACAAGAAATCCAACAACATAAGAAATGCCCTCCCGTCAAATATCCTATGTTTTAGACAGTTTGTACTATGTCAATTTTTATTTGCAAAAGGCACAAAAAAAGAAAGGCAGGAATTCCTGTCTTTCTTAAAAAAGGACTTGAGTTTGTCTGTAAGCCGAGTTCTGTCGTGTACGGTCATTTATCTAGGCTTGCCGTCGCCGACAAGCTCAAGCGATATTCACGGTAATCCGTCGGACGGACAGCCCTATTGACGGACACCCAATCTTGCAACGAGTGGGGTTTACATGGCATATCTTGTTACCAAGACATCGGTGAGCTCTTACCTCGCCTTTCCATCCTTACCGAACGAGTTCGGCGGTTTATTTCTGTTGCACTTTCCTTAGAGTCGCCTCCACCTGACGTTATCAGGCACCCTGTCCTATGTTGCTCGGACTTTCCTCATGGTCAAAAGACCCCGCGACCGTATAACAAACTCAAATCTTTTATTATTATAACACCTTTCGTAAAAAAAATCACTTATTTTTCCTTGCTTTTTCAAAGAAAAAGTAGTAAAATGGTATAGATTTTTGGCTGTAAGCATTTGAAAATATCGGCTTTGAAAGCCCCTTTGGAGAGAGCTATGAAAAAAACGAAAATTATTTGTACCATCGGCCCTGCAAGCGACAACAAAGAAGTGTTTGCAAAAATGGCAACGTCAGGTATGGACGTCGTACGTTTGAACTTTTCGCACGGCACACACGAAGACCACGCAAAGAAAATTAAGATGATTAAGGAAGTCCGCGAAGAACACCACCTTCCCCTTCCTATCCTTTTGGACACGAAAGGCCCTGAATTTAGAATTAAGACGTTTAAGGACGGGAAAGTTGAATTAAAGGAAGGCGCAAACTTTACCTTCACGATAGACGACGTCATCGGCGACGAATCGCGCGTAAGCGTTTCTTATGCAGGAATTTGCGACGATTTGGAAACAGGCGATAAAATCCTTTTGAATAACGGGCTTGTCGTTTTTCGCGTCGTTAACGTGGAAAAACCGAACGTGCATTGTATCGTAGAAATCGGTGGCGTCGTATCCAACCGTAAATCGATGTTCTTCCCCGATAAAGAACTGCATCTTGAGTTTTTGTCCGAACAGGACAAGGCGGATTTGCTGTTTGGGATTGAGCAAGGCGTCGACTTCGTTGCCCTGTCCTTCGTTTCGAAGGCGCAGGACGTCATTGACGCAAGAAAATTCCTTGACGAAAACGGTGGCAAGCACATCGACCTTATCGCAAAAATTGAAAATCGTGCAGGCGTTAAAAACCTGCTTGCCATTATGGAAGAATCGGACGGGATTATGGTTGCGCGCGGTGACCTTGGCGTAGAAATTCCGTACGTGGAACTCCCCGACGTGCAAAAACACATCATCAATCAATGCCGTATCCACGGTAAGCGCGTTATTACCGCGACGGAAATGTTGGAATCGATGATTTACAACCCCCGCCCTACGAGAGCGGAAATTTCCGACGTTGCCAACGCCGTATACGACGGCTCGTCCGCGGTTATGCTTTCGGGCGAAACGGCGGCAGGCGCTTATCCCGTGCAGTCGGTTTACGCCATGGCAAAAATTGTTGAACACGCGGAAACGCATACCGAATATATCCAAACGATTCAAAATTTCGAAATTCAAACGACGGCGGAAGCGTTGTCCCACTCGGCGGCTACGCTGGCAAAAGACCTGAACGCAAGCGCCATCGTCGTATGCACGCGCACGGGCGGTACGGCGCGTAAAGTGTCGCGTTTCCGTCCAAACATCAACATCATCGGCATCACGACGGATATTCACGCTTACCGCAAATTAGCGCTTTCTTGGGGCGTTTTGCCGGCGATGGCAGAAGAATATTCTTCCGTAGATATTTTGTTCTATTTCGCAAAACAAACGGCGCTTAAAAGCGGTTTGGTAAAGAAAGGCGACACCATCGTTATCACGGGCGGTACACCGAACGGAAAAAGCGGAAACTCCAGCTTGATTAACGTAGAAACCTTATAAAAAACAGCCCCTTCCCAAAGGGGCTTTTCTTTATCTTTCGCAAAAAAACGAAAAAAGACACGTAAAAACAGTTGCGTTTTTCATCGTTATGATATATAATATAAAAGCTGTTGCAGAGATGGCGGAGCGGTTGAACGCGCACGATTCGAAATCGTGTTATGCAGGAATGTATACAAGGGTTCAAATCCCTTTCTCTGCGCCAACGAAAAAGACATACCTTTGGGTATGTCTTTTTTGTTTAATGTAGAGAAAGGTTAGCAGGAAACCTTGAATTATCAAGGGTTCACGCGAGGAGCGAGAAATACGATACTTGAAAGCAATAAACGACAGTTGGCGAGCGACGACGCTTTGTTGCGTAGCAACAAAATATTTCTCTACGCCAACAAAAACGTTTATGAAAGGGATTACCTTTGCAAACTAAAAGACATACCTTTGGGTATGTCTTTTTTAGTGTTTATAACAAGGTGATAAGCAACTGGGATGCGAGTACAACCAAAATCAAGGCAATGGGATAGGTCGATGCGTATGCGGACGCAACGTCGTCTGTTTCCGCCGTCGCAATCAACGTACCAAGCGCAGGCGTAGACGTCATACCACCCGTAATCGAGCCAAGGTTGTTCAAAAGAGGCAAGCGCAACAACTTTTTGCCAAGTATAAAACCTACGAACATCGGGATTACCGTCATAAACGCACCGCCGACAAAGCCCCAAACCACGATGCCTGCACCGAACTTGGAAACCTGTTCTACAAGAGAAACACCGCCGTGTACACCTGCACCAAGTAAGAACAACGCCAAACCAAATTCACGAAGGACCTTCAAGGTTTGCGGTTTTACTTCCAGCGAGAGCTTGCCGAAATGTCCGAAATGCCCAAAGACAAGACACATAATCAACACACCGCCCGTCGTACCAAGCGAGAAACACGCTCCGTCGTAGCCTTTGCCCGTAAGCGGGATTGTAATCGAGCCAAGCAACAAACCTGCAATCACCGCAAGCGCGAACGGCATAAAGCCGAAATCTTCGCATTTGAAGTATTTGGAATAATCCCTTACTTCTTCCGACGCGCCGATTTTAATGTATTCGCGTTCCTTCGCCATATCCGCTTTCAAGAATTTGGGCAACAACTGTACGAACAACACTACGCCAACGACACCAAACGGGTAAGCGATTGCGTGACCAAGCGTGATGAGCGCTTCCAAATCCGCTTCGTTTGCCGCGCCAGCAACGGCGTCCTTCGCAGCCGAGAAACCAGGCGTGGACGTCAATGCACCAGACAATACGCCCGACCAGTATTCCGAGCCGTAGTCCGTGAACAAAATGCAAAGCACAGTAACGAGCGTCGCCGTCAAGATGATGATTGCACCCAAAACGATGTACGTTTTGAAGTTCTTCGCCAAATTTTTGAAGAAGTTAGGGCCGGCGATAAAACCAACGCTACCGACGAACAAAACAAGACCCGTGTTTTGAATTGCACCTTTCAAGGTGGAAACCACGGACGAGCTTTCCGTTAAATGGAAACCCGAGAAAATGCCTGCATTTTCGGGGACTAACGTACAAAGATAACCCACCAAAATTGCAACAAGGAAGACGCCTGCCGTACCCAGCGAGACACCCTTAATCGTGACACCGCCTAAAAGATAGCCTGCGCCCAAAACCAAGAACACGATGGTAAAAAGCACAAACGTTCCGTTAAAATTTAAGATGTTTGCCACGCCGTCTTTCCCTTCCTTGGGAGCAACGACTGCGTTCACAACACACCACGCCACAAGCGCGGCAACAACCGCAACGGCGATGGTAACCCAAAGCCATTTACGGCTTTTCTTTTCAGGATTTTGCATAAATAAAACTCTCCTTAATCACAAACCAAAACGCACAAAGCGTACTACTTGGTGCGTTTTGGCTTTTTTTATTTAATTTGCCTTTCTTCTGTAATCGGGAAGAAGTTTCGGCGAGCATACTTCCGTGGAAATGCCTGCATCGTCGAGCTCTTTTTCAAATTCAGCAACGTGCGCAAGCGTAAGTTCTTTGAGTTCAACGCTCTTACACTTTTCGCCTGCCTGTTGACCTGCGTTTCTACCGAATACGATGATGTCGAGAAGCGAGTTGCCCATAAGACGGTTCGTACCGTGGAT
>JAZRDK010000036.1:0-4245 GCA_045660225.1 Candidatus Scatosoma sp. | reverse complement strand
CGGAAACCCTGCCGACGAAGTCGTTGCATCTGAATTGTCTAATATCAGCAACGTAGAAATGCGTTTGGACGATGAATCGGCGAGAAGAAGGGTGTTCCCTGCGCTCAACGTTTCGGGGATTTCCGTCAAGCAAAACGACGGTTTGCGTAGCTCGCAAGAAGACAAACTCGACCTATTTTTAAGAAAGCAAGCTAACGCCCTTTCGCAAGAAGAAATTTTGCGCGCGTTTGCTTGGTCGAAGACGGCGGAAGAAGTTTTAGAAAGACTGAAATAATTGCCTAACAACAGGCTAAAAAAAGACGGATAGACTGCCTATCCGCCTTTTTTTGTTGTGTTTTGGCGCGGTTTTGCTTTTGGTATTCGTTTTATTTATATCATAAAAGGCATTGAATTGCTTTTTTACACGAAAACAAAGGAAATTTGCCCTTTCATATAAGTTGTGATTATAAGATTTTTCTATACCACATTTTATTTTCATACGCTTGACTTTATAATCAAATGTGGTATAATATTAAAGCACGAACGGACACAATATATTGTGTAAAGTTGAAAATACGGCACAAGATATTGTAGAGATATACAATACAAACAGAAGAAGAAAATCAGGGGTGGTAGGAAAAATGAAAGAAATGACGATTATTAAAAGAAGTGGACAGGAAGTAACCTTCGACAGGGAAAAGATTGCGGGTGCAATTCGTAAGGCGAACAAGGAAGTAGGCGAACGCCACCGTATTTCGGAAGGCGCGTTAGAAGCGATTGTTGACGCCGTTTCGGAAGAGTGTTCTCTTTTAGGGCGCGCTCCGCACGTCGAAGAAATTCAAGACATGGTAGAAAACCGCTTGATGGCTTCGATGTCTTTCGTTTTGGCGCGTAAATATATTACCTATCGTTACACGCGTGAGCTTGTTAGAAAGGTAAACACGACGGACGCGCAGATTTTGACGTTGATTGAGTGCAACAACGAAGAAGTCAAGCAAGAAAATTCCAACAAAAACCCCACGGTCAACAGCGTTCAGCGTGACTATATGGCAGGCGAAGTGTCCAAAGACCTTACCCGTCGTATTTTGTTGCCCGAAGACATTGTTTCCGCGCACGATCAGGGCTTAATCCATTTCCACGACGCGGACTATTTCGCACAACATATGCACAATTGCGACCTTGTCAACCTTGAAGATATGCTTCAAAACGGCACGGTTATTTCCGGTACGCTCATTGAAAAACCGCACAGTTTTTCTACGGCTTGCAACATTGCTACGCAAATCATCGCGCAGGTTGCGTCCAACCAGTACGGCGGTCAAAGTATTTCCTTGACGCACCTTGCTCCCTTCGTAGACATCAGCCGTAAAAAGATTCGCAAAGAAGTTGCGGACGAGCTTGCGGGTACGGGGATTACGGACGAAACCGTCGTCAACAAGATTGCGGAAAAACGCCTTCTCGACGAAATCAGAAGGGGTATTCAAACGATTCAATACCAAGTCGTAACATTGCTTACTACCAACGGTCAAGCGCCGTTCGTTACCGTGTTTATGTACCTTAACGAAGCGCGTAACGAACAGGAAAAGGCAGACCTTGCGTTGATTATTGAAGAAACGTTGAAACAACGTATCAAGGGCGTTAAAAACGAATCGGGCGTTTGGATTACGCCTGCTTTCCCCAAACTCATTTACGTGCTTGAACCGGACAATATTTCCGAAGACCAAAAATACTGGTATTTGACGGAACTTGCGGCAAAATGTACGGCAAAACGTATGGTACCCGACTACATTTCCGAAAAGAAGATGCTCGAATTCAAGGTCGACAAAAACGGCGAAGGGCATTGCTATACCTGTATGGGGTGCAGAAGTTTCTTGACGCCGTACGTCGATGCGGAAGGCAAGCCTAAGTATTACGGCAGATTCAATCAAGGCGTCGTTACCATCAACCTTGTGGACGTGGCGCTCTCTTCCGGTAGGGACGAAAAGAAATTCTGGGAAATTTTCGATTCGAGATTAGAACTTTGCTATCGCGCGTTGATGCAAAGACACAACCGCTTGAAAGGTACGCTTTCTGACGCAGCGCCTATTTTGTGGCAGTATGGTGCGCTTGCGCGCTTAGAAAAGGGCGAAACGATTGACAAACTGCTCTTTGGCGGATATTCCACCATTTCGCTTGGCTACGCCGGCTTGTACGAGTGTGTAAAACACATGACGGGCAAATCGCATACCGACGACGAAGCAAAACCTTTTGCGCTCGCCGTTATGAAACGTATGAACCACAAGTGTAAGGAGTGGAAGGCGAAGGAAAACATCGACTTCTCGTTGTACGGCACGCCACTTGAAAGTACGACGTATAAGTTCTCGAAATGCTTGCAAAAGCGTTTTGGTATTATTCCTGGCGTAACGGACAAAAACTATATCACCAACAGCTATCACGTGCACGTTTCCGAAGAAATCGACGCGTTTACGAAATTGAAGTTTGAAAGCGAATTCCAGCAACTTTCGCCCGGCGGTGCAATTTCGTACGTCGAAGTACCGAATATGCAGGACAATATCCCTGCCGTACTTTCCGTAATGAAATTCATCTATGAAAACATTATGTACGCGGAACTCAACACGAAGAGCGATTATTGCCAAGTATGCGGTTACGACGGCGAAATCCTGATTCAAAAGGATGAAACGGGCAAGCTCGTTTGGGAATGCCCGCATTGCAAAAACCGTGACCAAGCAAAAATGAACGTGGCAAGACGTACCTGCGGTTACATCGGTACGCAGTATTGGAATCAAGGCAGAACGCAAGAAATTCAAGACAGAGTTTTGCATTTGTAATCTATGAATTACGCAACGATTAAATGGACGGATATAGCCAACGGCGAAGGGGTACGCGTATCCTTGTTCGTTTCCGGTTGTACCCACCGCTGTAAAAACTGTTTCAACGAAGTCGCTTGGGATTTTTCTTATGGCGAGCCGTTCGATGAAACCGTGCAGGAAAAAATCCTTTTAGAGCTGTCTTCTGATTTCATTGCAGGGTTATCTCTTTTAGGGGGAGAGCCCCTTGAACCGCAAAACCAACTTGCCTTATATCCCTTTATCCAACGCGTAAAACAGCGTTTTCCAAACAAGACGATTTGGTGCTATACGGGTTTCGTGCTCAATGAAAAGACGGGCGATTTGAAGGAAAAACACAAAAACACGCCCTGCACGAAGGACTTGATTTCTATGTTCGACGTGCTTGTGGACGGTCCGTTTGTGGAAGAGTTAAAGGATATTCGATTGAAATTCCGTGGCTCGTCAAACCAACGCGTCATCGACGTTAAAAAGACGTTGGAAAACAACCGATGCGTTTTATATTTGGACTAACTTAAAATTCCGTCGCATATTCTAAAGTATGTCGACGGGATTTTTTTATAAAAAAGCAAAGTTTTTCGCGTTTCTTTCAGCCGTTTTATTCACCGTGTTTTGTTTGGTGTACGCGTTTTCCTTGACGAAGACGCACGCCGTTCGCGTGGGCGCAAACGTATATTTCGTCGTGTCTAAAACCGAAAGCGCTTCCGTTGGTGCAGAACTTATGAAATTAGACGGCGGTGCAGGATATTTGCTTGTGGACGACGAACAGGAATACGCCGTTTGGTCGGTGTATTTCAACGAAGAAGACGGCAAAAGCTTGCAAACCCGACTTCAAGAAAGGGGATTAGAAAGCGAACTTGTTTTTTTGGGCACGGATACGCTTTACTTTCAATCGCTCAGCGAAAAAAAGAGCGAAAAAGCAACCATCGAACTTCTCAACGTCGTAAAAAGTTGTATGCAAATCTTAAACGAAACGATTTCGCGCTTAGAAAGGGGCATGACGCAACAAAAGACGAAAAACTTAATAAGCATACTATCCAAACAACTTGCCTTTGCAGGGCGCAAATACGCGCTTACAACAGGTGATTTGGCAAGCGTTTGTCAAGAGAGCGCAAAAAGGTTAGACGTGGCACGTGAAGGCACGGTGTATTCGGATAAATTGACGTACGAGTTATGTTTTTTGGCGGACGGGTATTTGAGTTCGTGTAAGCGTTTCGCCTTGTAGCGAGATTTTTATGAAAAAAGCAAAAAAAATTAAAAAAACCGCGAAAAAACGCTTGCCTTTTTTTATTTAATTCAGTATAATGAATAAGCTGTCTGTTGGCAAGCGTGCTACTGTGGCTCAGTCGGTAGAGCAGCTGATTCGTAATCAGCAAGTCGCCGGTTCAAGTCCGGCCAGTAGCTCCAAAAAGGAAGAATCACC
>JAZRDK010000035.1:0-3260 GCA_045660225.1 Candidatus Scatosoma sp. | reverse complement strand
GTAGAGTGGAAAAACCTTACCGTCGTTGGCGGTTACGGCGCGGATGCGGTGAAGACGGAAGATATGATTGCATATTTTGAAGAATACGGCAAGAAACTTGCACCTTTCGTTTGCGACGTAGGTATGTATTTGACGAAAGCGGATAAAGAAGGCAAAAACATTATGTTCGAGGCTCAGCTTGGCGCGATGCGTGACATCGATTTCGGTATTCACCCTTACACGTCTTCGTCCTCGACGATTGCCGCGTACGCACCCATCGGTGCAGGCGTACCCCAGCTTCAGCTTGACAATTCTATCGGTATTATGAAGGCGTATTCGACCTGCGTCGGCGAAGGTCCTTTCACGGCGGAATATTTCGGCGAAAAGGCGGAAAAACTTCGTCAACTCGGTGGGGAATACGGTGCGGCTACGGGTAGACCCAGAAGAGTAGGTCCTTTCGATATCGTAGCGTCCCGTTACGGTATCCGTTGTCAAGGCGCAACCGAAATCGCGCTCACGAAGATGGACGTGCTTTCCGATTACGAAGAAATTGAAGTTTGCGTTGCGTACGAACTTAACGGCGAAATTATCCACGAATTCCCGTTCATCGACGTACTTGACGACTGCAAGCCCGTATTTAAGACGGTAAAGGGTTGGAACTGTGACATTTCCAAGTGCCGTAAAGTAGAAGATTTGCCTAAGGAAGCGCATGACTACGTCAAGTATTTGGAAACGGAGTGCGGTTGCAAAATTAAATACGTTTCCGTCGGCGCGGAAAGAGATGCGTATATCGAAATGTTCTAAACGTTATGAAACAAAAAGAGTTCTGCTTGTCGCAGAACTCTTTTTTATTGCCTTTTTACGATGAAGGATTCCGTTAAACGTAAATACATAGAAGGAATCACAGCATTTACCAATAACCCATCCTCTTGAAATTGTGTATCACGCTCGATAATATACGGTTTTAGTTTATTATACTCCGTCAATTTCGCATAGGGAATAAACAACGCTAAAAAATGGAATTCGTCCTTAAATTTGGATAAAATTGCGCGCTTTAGGTTGTCTAAACCCAAGCCTTCCTTCGCGGAAATAGGGATACTACCGTAGGGAAGAACGCTGAAATCTTCGATATTTTCGCTCTTGTTCATTACGGTAAGATAGGGAGAAGAAAAACCCATTTCTTGCAAGGTGCTTAACGTTGTTTCCATTTGCATATCGTATTCGCCCGTGGCGTCGGATACGATAAGCGCAAGGTCGCAATGCACCGCGCTTTCTAACGTGGATTTGAACGCTTCGATAAGGTGGTGGGGTAAATCCTGCAAAAAACCGACGGTGTCGACCAAAAGAAAGGGAATTCCTTCTATTTCAAAAGCGCGCGCCGTTGGGTCGAGCGTTGCGAAAAGCTCGTTTTTTACGTACGTATTTGCGCCCGTCAATTTATTCAAAAGGGTGGATTTGCCCGTATTCGTATAGCCGACCAACGCAATTGTTTTTACGTTCTCTTTCTTGCGCCGTTCCGTTTGCAACGAACGGCGTTTTTCCGTTTCTTTTAAGCGTTCGCTTAAATATCGAATCCGTCCGCGGATATACCGTCTATCCGTTTCAAGTTGCGTTTCGCCTGGGCCACGCGTGCCGATACCACCGCCAAGCCTGGATAAAGCCACGCCTTTGCCTTTTAATCTTGGATACATATAATTTAGTTGGGCGAGTTCGACCTGCAGTTTCCCTTCGCCGGAACGGGCGTTTTTCGCGAAAATATCGAGAATTAGCGTCGTTCGGTCAATGACTTTTCTATCGCCAAGCGCGGACGAAACGTTCAGTGTTTGAGAAGGGGACAATTCGCCGTTAAAAAGGATTGTAATATCGTCTAACCCCCACAAAAGCTGGTTGATTTCCGAAAGTTTGCCTTCGCCGACGAAGGTTGCGGAATTGATTTCGCGGACGCGTTGCGTGGTCGTGCCTGCGTATAATGCGCCCGCGCTTTCGATAAGTGAAACCGCTTCGTCGTGCAAAACCTTGTAATTTTTCTCATTTTCGCGCGTAATCGGCTGAATAATATAAATTTTTTCAACGCTTTTTTCTATCGTTTCGTGCATTTTAGTCTTGGCTGTCGTCCTTGCGGAGCTTTACGGCGTTTGCGACGCGTTTTCTGTTTTCCTCGGAGATGGCGGCGTAGTGTTTTTTCGTCGTGTTTACGTCACGATGCCCTAAAACGTCGGCGACGATATAAATATCGCCCGTTTCGTTGTACAAACGCGTACCGTACGTACTACGCAGTTTATGTGGTGTGATTTTCTTCAAAGGGGATGCGAGTTTGCTGTATTTCTTTACCAAAATTTCTACCGTGCGAACGTTGATACGCTTGTATTGCATAGAAAGGAAGAACGCAGGCTCTTTTTCGGGGACTTTTGGGTCGTTTTCCTTTTCGGCAATATATTCTTGTAAAGCGTACTTAACTTCGTCCGAAAAGTACAAAATGGCTTGATTTCCGCCTTTTCTCGTGACGAGAAAGGAGTTTTCGGTAAAATCAAAACTGTCGTTGTCTAACCCTACAAGCTCGCTAATACGAATACCCGTGCCTAAAAATAGGGTGATAATCGCCGTGTCGCGCACGCGCGTTTTGGTGTGATAGCCGTACGCGTGCTTGGAAAGCCCGTTGCCCGTTTCCGTAACGTTGATTAGGTCGGAAACTTCGTTTGCATCCAGCCTAATGATTTCTTTTTCATGCAATTTAGGGGTGGCAACCTTCGCCGAATTGTCCGCTTGGAGCAATCCCTTATTGAAAAAGTACTTAAAAAGGGCGCGTACGGTGGAAAGTTTGCGCGCTTTTGCGCGTTCATCGCAGGAAAGCGTCTTGTTGCGGAAACGATAGTGGGATAAATAACTTAAAAAATATTCAATATCTTGCGCGGAAACGCCTTCTAAATGGGCAATCGTAAGGTCTAATACTTCACAATTACGGTATTTCCGTTTACACAAGAAATCGAAGAAAATACGCAAATCATAGGCGTATTTCACGCGCGTTTGCGAACTCGTCCGTTGTTCAATCCCCAAGAAATAGTCCGCGCAAAAAGGGGGGAGCTCGTCTAAAAGCTCCGCAATCTTTTCAAAATCATTAATATTACGTGTCGTATAGTAGTTTTCCTTTGCCATGCTTACATTGTACACGAAAATGCCGAAAAAGTCAAGGGGATAGTGTGATTTTCCGAAAAGTTAGAAGAAAAAACAGCAAAAGAAAACGATAAAAGGGCGAAACCATCGCCCTTTTATCGTTATTTTTA
>JAZRDK010000034.1:0-6520 GCA_045660225.1 Candidatus Scatosoma sp. | reverse complement strand
AGAGATATTTATACGAAAGTCCGCGACAGCGCGCCTTCCAAGTACGGCGAAAACGCAACGGTGAAAAATTCGCTTATTTCCGACGGCTGTGTTATTGAAGGCGTAGTGGAAAACTCGATTTTGTTCCGTGGCGTAAAAGTTGGGAAGGGGGCAGTCGTCCGCAACTCGATTATTATGCAGGACAATTATATCGGCGACAACACCAGTTTAAATTGCGTAATTACGGACAAAAACGTAGTCATTAGCGACAGCAAAAACCTTAGCGGTTGCGCGGAATTGCCTTACTTTATCCAAAAAGGCACGAGATTATAACAACCAACGTAAAGGAGAGAAAGTATGGCGGAAAGAAAGACTGTCAAGAAAAGCATCGAACTTTTTGAAACGGAAGAAAAACGTATGGCGTTAAACGCAGTAGAACAAGAGCCTACGCTCGTACCCAAGAAAAAGATTTTGTTCGTAGCGTCCGAGGCTCGTCCCTTTATTGCGACGGGCGGGCTTGCCGACGTCATCGGCTCGCTCCCGCAAGCGCTTGCAAAGGACCCTGCGTACGATATTCGCGTGGTGTTGCCCTTGTATTCCGACGTTAAACCCGAAATGAGAAGAAAAATGTCCTTCCTTGGCAACATCTACGTTCCGCTTTCCTGGAGAACGCAATACTGCGGTATCTTTTGCACGAAACAAGACGGCGTAACCTTCTATTTCTTGGACAACGAATACTATTTTAAGCGTTCGGGTTGCTACGGCTACTACGACGACGGCGAACGTTTCGCGTTTTTCTCGCGTGGCGTTTTGGAATTTTTGCCGTTTATCGATTTTTATCCCAACGTATTGCATTGCCACGACTGGCAGGCAGCCGCTTGCGCGATTTATTTGAAAACGCTTTATGCAAGCCGTCCCGAATACCAAAATATCCGCGCGTTGTTCACGATACATAACATCGAATACCAGGGCAAATATTCCTTGGATATTTTGGAAGATTTGTTCGGTCTTCCTAAGGACGCTTGCGGTTTGGTCGAATACGACGGTTGTATCAATCTTATGAAAGGCGCAATCGAGTGTTCCGAACGTTTTTCCACGGTAAGTCCGACGTACGCAAAAGAGATTATGACGGCGCAGTATGCGCACGGTTTGCAAGACATTATTTGCAAAAACGCGGGTAAATTGACGGGCGTATTAAACGGTATCGACGTATTTTCCTACGACCCTACGACGGATGGCGCTCTGTTCAAAAACTATTCTCCTAACGACCTGGAAGGTAAGGCAGTTTGTAAGGCAGAGCTTCAAAAAATGCTCGGTTTGCCCGTGAAAGACGTTCCAATGATTGCTATGATAACCCGTTTGGTTTCGCATAAGGGTATCGAGCTTGTGAAAACGGTAGCGGAAGATATTTTACACGAAGACGTACAATTTGTGCTTTTGGGCACGGGCGACACGGCGTACGAAGCGTATTTCAAAGACCTTGGCAAACGCTACGAAGGCAAAGTGTCGGCAAATATCGCTTTCAACGGCGATTTGTCGCGCAAGATTTATTCGGGTGCGGATATTTTCTTAATGCCTTCCGTCAGCGAGCCTTGCGGACTTTCGCAAATGATTGCGTCGCGTTACGCAACCGTACCGCTCGTACGCGAAACGGGTGGATTATACGACAGTATTAAGCCTTGTGGCGCAGGTGGCAACGGGTTTACGTTTGCGTCCTGCAACGCGTACGATATGCTTTACGTAATTCACGAAGCGTTGGATATGTATAAAAACAAAGAGAAGTGGACAGCATTAATGAAAAAGGCTGCAACCACCGATTTCTCGTGGCTTCGTTCTGCCGAAGAGTATAAGAAATTATACGAAGACACCGTTTCGGCGTTTTAATTTCTTACTAAGCAAAGGATAAAAATTTTTTAGGAGAATATAGAGTATGAAAAAAGAACAGTTTACGGAAATGGACGCAAAGGAGCTGATAAAAGGCAAACTTTCGCGTTATTTCGGCGTCGCGCCTGCGGAAGCGCGTAAAGAGCAACTGTATAAAGCGGTTGTTATGAGCGTACGCGATATTATGCTGGAAAAGCGCCATGCCTTCCACTTAAAAACCAAGGCAACCAAATCCAAACGCGTGTACTATCTGTGTATGGAATTTTTGATGGGGCGTTCGCTTAAAAACAGCGTCTTCAATCTTGGCGTAACGGACGTTTTCGCGGAAGCGCTGAAGGAATACGACGTTACCCTTGAAGACTTGTACGAGCTTGAGCCCGACGCAGGTCTTGGAAACGGCGGTCTTGGACGTCTTGCGGCTTGTTTTATGGACGGTCTTGCTACGCAAGATTATCCGGCAATGGGTTTCTCGATTCGCTATGATTACGGCTTGTTTAAGCAAAAAATCGTAGACGGTTGGCAGACGGAATTGCCCGACGTTTGGTTGCCCGGTGGCGAAGTTTGGTTGACGCAAAGAAGCGACAAGATTTTCACGGTAAAATTCGACGGATACATCGAAGAAAAGTGGACGGAACGCGGTTTGGAAACGATTTATCGCGACGCCAAAGAAATCCAAGCGGTTGCATACGATATGATGGTTTCCGGTTATGATAGCGAAGCCGTTTCCGTGCTCCGTCTTTGGAAAGCAAGAAGCGTTCAAAACTTCGATATGAAACTCTTTTCGCAAGGCGACTACGCGTCCGTTATGAAGGACGACAACGAAGCAGAACTTATATCGAAGGTGCTTTATCCTGCGGATAACCATATCGAAGGTAAATCCTTGCGCTTAAAACAGCAATATTTCCTTGTTTCCGCGTCCTTGCAAAATATTCTTGCCGACCATAAGAGAAGATACGGTTCGTTGAAATTGTTGCCGAAAATGGCGGCAATTCACTTAAACGACACGCATCCTGCGCTCGCAATTCCCGAATTGATGCGTTTGCTTATCGATGAAAACGCTATGTCTTGGGACGAAGCTTGGAATATTACGACGTCCGTTTGCGCGTACACCAACCACACCGTTTTGGCGGAAGCGTTGGAAACGTGGCCGGAAGACTTGATTGCAAGACGCCTTCCGAGAATTTATTCGATTTTGAAGGAAATCAACCGCCGTCAATGCGAAGCGCTTTGGGCAAAATATCCCGGTGACTGGGACAAAATTTCGCGTATGGCGATTATGTCGTACAACGTCGTAAAGATGGCGAATTTGTCCGTTCACGGCTCGCACCACGTCAACGGCGTTTCCGGTTTGCACAGCGAAATTATTAAAGAAAGCATTTTTAAGGATTTCTACGAATATACGCCCGAAAAATTTACCAACGTAACGAACGGTATCGCGCATAGACGTTGGTTAAATCAGTCGAATCCCGAACTTTGCGCCTTGTTGAACGACTGTATCGGCGAAGGTTATGCAAAGGACGCGTCTAAACTTTCCGCATTTAAGAAATTTGAAAACGACGACGCGGTATTAAAGCGTTTGGAAGAAATCAAAGCGCTTAAAAAGAAACAATTTGCCGATTTCGCACGCAAAAAGCAGGGCGTTGTCATCAATCCCGAAACGTTGTTTGACGTACAGGCAAAGCGTTTGCACGAATATAAACGCCAACTTTTGAACGTTCTGCATATCATCACCGATTACTTGACGTTAAAAGAAAACCCCGACACGCCTATGCAACCGAAAACGTATATTTTCGCGGCAAAAGCGGCGGCAGGGTATTATATGGCAAAGAAAATCATTAAGCTCATTTGCTATCTTGCGGAAGACATTAAAAAGCATCCTAAGATTGCCGAAAAACTCAACGTCGTGTATATGGAAGACTACAACGTCACGATGTCTGAAATGTTGATGCCTGCGTCTGAAATCTCCGAGCAAATCTCGCTTGCAGGAAAAGAAGCCAGCGGTACGGGCAATATGAAGTTTATGATTAACGGCGCGTTGACCATCGGTACGTTGGACGGCGCGAACGTGGAAATGAGCGAACACGTCGGATTAGACAACATTTATATTTTCGGCTTAAAAGCGGACGAAGTATCGGAAATTTGGAGAAACGGCTATTCGGCGAGCGTATATTACAACAACGACCCGACGCTCCGCAAAGTAGTAGAGGCGTTAATCGTTGGTTTCAACGGCGAATCGTTTGCGGATATTGCCAACTATTTACTCACGGGCAGTCCGATTGCCGACCCGTATATGTGTATGGCGGATTACGAATCGTACCTTGCTACGCAAGCGGAACTTTCCAAGCTGTACGCAACGGATAAACGCACGTGGAACCAAAAATCCTTGCGTAATATTGCTTCGGCAGGGTATTTCTCGGCGGATAGAAGTATTCGCGACTATGCGGAAAATATTTGGAATATGAAACCTTTGCGCGATTGATTTCACGCAAAACACGAATAAGAAATGACAAAAAGCTGTACTCGTTACGGCTTTTTGTCGAATAAAAAAGGCAATTTTTCTATGCACGTTTATTTCAATCCATTAGACAAAGCCTGCAAAAGCGTACTCGGTGCGGTGGAACAAGGCGAAAAATTGGTGCTCAATCTTTTTTGCTTGCGCAACGAAACCCGTTTTTTTAACGAAAAAACGGGGGAATTTCGCGCAAAAACGCCGTCCGAAAGCGAATATACTGCACCTAAAGAACGCGCGTTTTTAAGGCTCAACCAAGACGGCGAACGCGCGGAGTTCTTTCCGATGACGGAAACGCAGTTTGGGTGGAGCGTTTCCTTTGCTTTACGCCAAACGGGACTGTATTATTACAGCTTTTATATTGAAAATAAAGGGAACGTCGCCTGCGGATATATGGAAACGGGGCATTTCTCTACCAGCGACCGCGTGGACGGTTTCCTTTTGACGGTATACGAAAAAGGGTACACAACCCCCGACTGGTTTAAGGGTGGCGTTATGTACCAAATCTTTCCTGATAGATTTTGTAAAGTAGGTTCTATGCCAGACATAAACGGGCGAATTGAAAGAAAATGGGGCGAAATGCCGTATTTTCGTCCAAACGAACAGGGAAAAGTGTTAAACAACGACTTTTTCGGCGGTAATTTTAAGGGTATTGAAAGCAAATTGCCGTATTTAAGCGATTTAGGCGTTACGACGATTTATCTAAATCCTATATTCGAAGCCGGCTCAAACCATCGTTACGATACGTCCGATTATCGTAAAATCGACCCGATTTTAGGCGATGAAAAGGATTTTGCAGGGTTTCTTAAGAGCGCGGAAAAATACGGAATACGCGTCATTTTGGACGGTGTATTCAGTCATACGGGCGATAATAGCATCTATTTTAATAAATACGGCGCGTATCCGTCTGTTGGCGCGTATCAATCGAAGGATTCGCCGTATTATTCTTGGTATTCCTTCCAGGAATTTCCTGATAAATACAGCAGTTGGTGGGGTATTGACATTTTGCCCGAAGTCAACGAGCACTCGGAGGAATATCAACGCTTTATATGCGGAAAAGACGGCGTTTTGGAGAAATGGTTGCAATTTGGGATCGGCGGTTACCGCTTAGACGTTGCCGACGAATTGCCCGACGAGTTTTTGAAAATCCTTAGAAAATCCGTGAAAAACGCCAACAAAGACGCCATCATTATCGGCGAGGTATGGGAAGACGCGTCTAACAAAATTGCCTATTCGAAACGCCGTGAGTATTTGCAGGGGTTAGAGCTTGACAGCGTTATGAATTATCCCTTGAAAGACGGAATTCTTCGATATATTCAAACGGGGAACGCGTCTGAACTTTTGCATTGTGTACGCGTTTTAATTAACCATTATCCCAAGCAAACGCTGGACGCGTTGATGAACGTCTTAGGAACGCACGATACGGCGCGAATTTTAACGGTTTTAGGCGGTATTTACTGCCAAAACAAGGAAGAAATGGCAAAAGAAAGTGCGCTTTTGACGAAAAAGGGCAGGGAAATTGCGATAGAAAAGCTGAAAATGTGCGCAGTTTTGCAATTTACGTTGCCTGGCGTGCCTTGTATTTACTACGGCGACGAAAACGGTATGGAAGGACACATCGACCCGTTTTGCCGTCAATGTTTTAACTGGGACAATCTAAACGTCGAGCTCATCGAATTTTATACAAAACTTGGCAATCTTCGAAAGACGTATCGTGAAATTTTCAAAGACGGCGAATTTAAGGACGTAATCACAAGTGAAGGCTTGTTCGTTTACAAACGCAGTAAAAATAAAACGAATATCTACGTGTATACGAACAATTCTTCAAAACCTTATTTATTAAATATCGGAAAAGAAAAATTGAGAAACGCGTTGACCCAAGAAACGTTTGAAAAACAAATCGAATTGAAGGCAAACTCGTACGGAATTTTAATTGCCGAAAATGCATAACCCCACTATTTTGGTAAAATATCGGCTTATCTTTTCGTAAAAGCTGTATTTTACGAAATGTTTCGTGTGTTCCCTATTGCGAGTATTTTTGTATCGTCAAACGGTTAAACCCCTTTATTTATAAGGCTTTTAGGCGGTTTCTTATCCTTGAAGACGTTCTTTCCTTTATACGATTTCGGGGAAATTTCCCTGTTTTTT
>JAZRDK010000033.1:0-4275 GCA_045660225.1 Candidatus Scatosoma sp. | reverse complement strand
CTTATTAACTCACGGTCTTATTATAGCACCGATATTCTATATTTGTCAAGCCTTTGTAAAAAAATTTTTACGCTTTTTATCATTTATGATAAAGCAAACTTTACCAACGTCGAAAGGCAATAAAAAACCGCCGTTCCCGGGCGGTATTTTGTTAAGATTTGAAGACCAAAAGCTTTCTGCCGACGTAGTTCCAAACCAAGACGATGCAGGTCATAATCACTTTCGCAAGCCATTTTGCCCAAGTCGTACCCAAGATTTGGGTGACGCCAAACAGCGGAAACTCAGGCAGAAACCAAACGAGTAAAATGACACCCACTTCCGTGATGCCAAGCCCGATGACGCCGATTATCGTGAACACGAAAAAGGATTTTTTCGAAGATGATTCTTCCTTGTCCTTGACGGCGCGGAACACAAAGCGCACCGAAAGCGCCCAGTTGACCAAAAGCCCGACGCAAAACCCAAGCGCCGTTGCCAAAATCAACGAAACGAGCGTCCAAGCGGACGACGTGGATATTAAGGGAAACAAAAGCCCGTCGAAGACCCAAAAGACAAGATAATCGACAACGGTTGCCGTTCCGCCGACAAGCAGGAAACGGAAAATCTCCCAAAAAAGTTCTTGTTTCGTTTGTTTTTTCGTTTGTGTTTCGTTTTTCATACTCTCTCCGTTAGATACACACGCAGTAAAAAATCGACGACGTGGTTAAAAACGCGATGACGCTGATAAGGAGCAAACGGTTTAACACCGTCGACGTTTTTCCGCCTTCCACCGCGAGCATTTTTCGCGTCATACCCAAAAGCAATCCCAAGCCGAGAATTAAGGGCATAATATACCTAAAGTCCATCGTACAACCGTACGGCATCTTCACGTAGAAATATATTTCCGACAAGGTCTGCGAAAGCACGAGCAAAACCATAAACAGGACGTCCGTAAAAATGAAACCCGTTTTTTTGTACAAGCTGTCTTCGCGCTTACGTGTTTTGACGGCGCGGATAACGCACCAAATCATGGAAATAAACAGCAAGGTGGCAACCAGGTACGCGAACAATATCGCGCAAGCGGCGAAACCTTCGCCCTGCCAGTAGGAAAATTCGCCAAAAATCGACGAACGGAGTGCGTAGTTAAACAGCCAGTAATTGCCACTAAACGGCTTGCAATAAAGCGAGCCGAAAAATTCAGACGAGTCAAACGGGAAGACAAAACGCGCAAACCACGAGTGGTCGCCCGTGTACAATTTCCTGTTTAAGTTGGAGAAGACGAAACCGAAATCTTGGTCGAAACGAACCTTGGCGTAGACTTGAAACCAAAGCCCTATCGGCGCGCAAATCAGCAAAAACAAGGCGTACTGCACTATCGTTTTCTTCCAACCCATCGCCCCGTTTTTCTTTCTTACGGTAAGGATAAATTCGTAAATAAACAAACCTGCAATCGGCATACAAATCGTCGCTGACGAGAGCTTGGACATCATACCAAAACCAACCGCACCGCCACAAAGCAAAATCCAGACCAAGGACTTGTTGCCCTTTTGCCATTTCAAGGCGTAGTAGAGTGCCAAAACCGCCAACATATACGCAATGCCGTCGTTGTTGAGCATCCCAGAGAACTGGATTTGTCTGGGGTATAAAACGACAAACGCCGTCGCGAGCAGTTTCGTTTTGTCCGAAAAACCGAACAAGGACACGATTTTGACGAGCGTGACCGCCGTGATGACTGAATACATAACGGACAGGATTTGGCAAGTCGAATACAAATAAAATCTTTCCGCGTCCAAATACGCAGGACACGATTTCAAAAACGCGTCGGGGAAATAGCCTTCGCCCACTATATTTTCAAGCACGGACGTCAGCCCCGACGTGAATTTCATAAACGTCGCCTGCACCATCGCGTTAAACGGCGGATGGTAGAATTGATAGTTATTCGTCGTCGGCAGTTTTCCCGTTTCAAACAACGTCCAAGCGTAGGCTTCGTGCCCGTCAAAGTTTTTCGAGAAGGTGTCTTGCTGGCGCGCGTTTGCAGGCGAATACAGCATATAGCCCACGCGCAAAACGTAGCCGACAATCAAAAGTGCAATGATAATCGTGCGCGTATTTAAGCGTTTAGACACACCCAGGTACGCGATGAAACCGATAATCAAGCAAATTGCGACAGCCATAATCGACTGTGCAACCGCGCCGTTCCGTTGCACTTCATACAAGGGTTTTACGACGAAAAACAAAACGAGCGTCAGTAAAAATACGCCTATATAAACGAGCCCTTCCATCAAGGCGTTTTCCAACGCTATCAAACGCTCGCTTTTTTTGTCGTTACCAACGGCAGTCCTTTCTTCCGTCGGCGTTTTGCAACCTTCCATATCCTTCCTTTACGCCTTCGTTTCTTCCGTATTCTCGGCGTCCGTTTTCGTTTCGTGATATTCCTTTTCGGTGTTGACGCTCCAAAGCGCGTTCTTGTCCGCGTTTCCGCTTAAGATACACTCGCAAGCAACCATACTCGTCACCATCGAGTGGTCCATATTGTTGTAACGGTGTTGACCGTTTCTACCGACACAGTACAAGTTTTCGATGGCGCTAAGCCAGTCTTTTACCACGTCGAATTCCGCATACGAGCCAAAATAAGCAGGGTATGCCTTTTTTACGCGAATCAGCGTGGAATCGAGCACCTTTTCCTTCGATTCGATGACACCGATTTTTACAAGTTCGTCCACGGCGTTTGCGATAAAATCTTCGTCCGCGCTCGTCCACATTGCGTCGCCTTCGCTACAGAAATATTCCAAACCCACCCAAACGTGTTTTTCAGGGTCTTCGACCATATACGGCGACCAGTTGTTGAAAATTTGGATTCTGCCAAGTCTTACGTCCCTATCCTGCACGTAAATCCAGCAATCGGGAACGATATTTGAAAGCGTTTTCATCTTCGTCTTGTTGACAACCTTCAGTCCGTCAAGGAGCAAGCCCACCGTCATAAAGTCACGATACGGGAGCGTGGTTGCCACGTCGTACACCTTTTCAGGCGCGTTTTCCCTGCCGATGGCTTCCAGTAAATCTTTAATCGGCATCGAAGAAACGAAGTAGTCCGCATTGTACGTTTCCACCTTGCCTTCCGCGTTCAACGCGGACACGGTAGCCACCTTTCCGTTTTTAAGCGTGATTTTGTTGACTGTTCTTTCATACAAAATTTCGCCACCGAGCTTGACGATTTCGTCCGCCATCTTCTCGTAGAGCTGACCAGGGCCTTTCTTGGGATAAATAAACTGTTCGATAAGGCTGGTTTCCACTTGCCTGTTCTTCTTTTTGAACATCTTGCCGAACGCGTTTTTGATTGCTTTGGAAATGGACAAGCCCTTTACGCGTTGCGCGCCCCAGTCCGCGGAAATATTTTTAGGATGTACACCCCACAATTTTTCCGTGTAGTCTTCAAAGAACATGGAATATAGCGGTTTGCCAAAACGGTTGATGTAGAAATTTTCAAGGTTGGTTTCTTCGCGCTTATGAATACAACTGCCGATATAACCAAAGCCTGCGCGTACCGTACTGCAAAAACCCATATTGATAAAGGTGCGCGCCTTCATAGAAATGGGGTAATCGAAGAATTTACGCTTATAAATGATACGCGAAACGCGGTCTCTTACCAGCATCACTTCGTCCGACGTTTCAGGGTCGGGTCCGCCTTCTTCAAGCGGTTTTTCACGTCCCAAAATTTTGTCGTCCTTAGCCGGAGCGCCTTGCACGGGGAGCATTTTCGTCCAAAGGTTGGTTACCCTTTCGTCTTTGGAAAAGAAACGATGACCGCCGATATCCATACGGTTGCCCTTATACGTTGCCGTACGCGAAATACCACCAACGAAGGTTTCCGTTTCTAAAATAATCGGTTTGATATCGTTAGATTTCGTCAACAGTTCGTATGCGCAAGTCAAGCCCGCAGGCCCTGCACCGATGATAATCGCAATCTTGTTTCTCATATTTTCCTCCCTGCGACATAGAATACCGCATTTTCTCTATTATACACCTTGGGGGTGAAAAAGTCAATATATTCCCGTAAAAATTGTTCGCGCGCAAGAAAAAAGGACGGATTTTTTCAATCCGTCCTTATTCGTTTAGTCGTTACGCTTCTTCGCTCGTTTCTTCTACGGCAACGGGAGCGGTGTAACCGCCGATGTACTGCGGAGTTACGGTTTTGTAACTCTTTGTACCCGTACCTGCAGGAATCAACTTACCGATGATAACGTTTTCTTTCAAGCCGACGAGATAGTCGCGCTTCGTGCGGATAGCCGCTTCGGTGAG
>JAZRDK010000032.1:0-12473 GCA_045660225.1 Candidatus Scatosoma sp. | reverse complement strand
CCTTCCTTTCTACCAAGGTTGGTTGCGATACGAAGAGCGAAACACTTTTTACCAAGAAGAACGTTACCACCGTAAGCCGAGTTTACGGAAATAATCGTGTTGTCTTCAGGGAAGTGCATAATGTATCTCTTGTCAGGGTTTACGTCGCATTTTGCGTGGAAACCTTTTACGAAGTCGCCCGTTTCGCCAAGTTGGTCAAGACACATTTTGCCTACTCTCGTCATAATCATCATGTTGAGAACAACGTAGATGGAGTCGGTGATTTCGATACCGATTTTCGAGAAGGGAGAACCTACTACGCCCATCGAATAGGGAATAACGTACATCGTTCTGCCTTTGTAAGCGCCCTTTGCAATTTCGTTTACCATCTGGTAAGCGTCCTTGGGTGCTTTCCACTTAACGATGGAGTGGGGAAGCGCGTCTTCTTCGTTTTCACAGCAGATAAACGTTCTGTCTTCTACACGAGCAACGTCATTTTCAGCGGTTCTATGGTAATAGCAGTCGGGAAGAAGTTCTTGGTTGAGCTTAATAATTTCGCCCGTAGCGCAAGCTTTTTCTCTAAGAGCGTCTCTTTGCGCGTCGCTACCGTCAATCCAAACCACTTTGTCGGGCTGAGCAAACGCTTCTACGTCCGCAACAAATTGAAGCACTTTCTTGTTGTTAGTCATAATGTATCTCCTTTTGTTATCATTTTTTTCTTTTTTGTATTTTGGGGAAATCGAGTTCTTTAATAAGCGGAAACCCTTTCTCCACCAAATACATTATATCATAAACTTTTGCGAAAGTAAACCCTTTTTCGAAAAAAAATTCCCCCTTTTTATAAAAAAAGGCGTAGGGTTGGGGTTGTAATTTTCAAAAAGCGTGATAAACTAATTCGGCGACGGCGTTTTTAAGGGTGAAAATAGCAAAAAAGGAGGGAAAGCGCATGGAAAAAACGAAATTTTGCGACAATCGGCTGGCGGAAGAGTTCGACCTTATCGTACTGGTCAACAACACGCACAAATGCCGTGGACTTCCCAGCGGTACGACGGGGAGGCTGACCTATTCGTACACGGGACGCGGACGTCCGCTGTACGGTTTGTTTTTGACGGACGACGGCGTGAAACGGGAAGAAGCCTTAAAGCTTCGTGATTTTCGCGTGCTGGACGCGGAAAAGCGGAAAGACTTCTTCCTGATTGCCGAATATTTTAAGCGCGTAGAACTTTTAAGCGTTCGCTGACGGAAAGCGTCGTCTTCTCACGCCCCGCGCCCTTTCTTCCGCGCGCTTCGTATACGCGTACGTTTCGTTAAGTTTTAAGGAAATGCTGGACGTTTCTTCATCGATTCGGCGCGTTTCTTCCGCGGAATATCGAACGTTGGAGAAAAACAGCAACACCACCGACGCATACCCCGTCGCGACGATGAGCAACACGGGCAAAACGGCGCGCTGGAACACGAGCGATAGAATTAAAAGCACCGTCGAAAACGCCAGTTCCTTCCATTGACACTTGAAGGCGAAGGCTAAATCCATACGCTTGGACGTCTTGGGCGTAACGACGAAACGCGCTTTCTTGCCGGCAAGACCCATAACCGCGGATATAAGCGACGTCGTCAGCATCGAGCCGTACAATAACACGACGCAAACGGTGTAGATAAGCGTCCTGGACAAGGGCAAACGGAACGCCCAAGTGATAAAGTCGTTGAGCATCGGCGAGAAGAAAAAAATCACCGTCGGTACGAGCATCCACGTCGCGTACGCCCTGCCAAGGTCTAACGACAACAGGGGCGCAATGACGAGATTCGCGAAGATAAAGAAGGCGAAAATGGCGGTTAAGGGCAGGTTGTAGGTGAACAAAACGATGTCCATTTTTTCAAACCAGTGCATTTTCGAGCGCGCGATTCTGCCCGTATATTTTTTGATAAACTCCAAATTCCCCTGCGTCCATTTCGAGTGGCGTTTCTTAAACGCGACGTAGTCGATGGGATATTCTTCCCTGCAAACGACGTTGGGCGCAAACACGACGAAATAGCCCACGTTTCGCGCTTCGATGCTAAGACACAGGTCTTCCGCAACCAAGGGCGGAAATCCGCCTGCCTTTTCATAGCAGTCTTTTTTCAGCATCGCGCCGTGGCCAAGCATCGTAGAAAACCCGTAAAAGTTTTTCATCGTTTGGTACGTCGGCCAATGCGAATTGACGCCGACGTGGAACAGTTTCATAAAAAAGTTTCTGTTTCTATCTGAAATATGGTTTGCCTGCACGATGCCCACGTCCGAATACGCGTAGAAATATTTCAAGCTTTCGTATAGATAATTCTCGGGCAAAATTTCGTCCGAATCGAGAATCACGTAATAACCGTACCCCTTTTCCCTGCACTCGTCCGAGCGAAGGTAATGGTTGATATTGCCTGCCTTAAAACCCGTCCTATCCGCCCTTCGTACGACCTTGATACCAAACGTTTTTGCAAACGCGTCCACCCGTTCTTTGTATTCGTCCTTCGTCGAATCGTCCAAGATGACGACGTCGAAATGCGGATAGGTTTGTTTCATGCTTTTTTCAAGGCTTACGCCGTCGAAGTCGTTACAAGTGCAATACGCAAGCAAAATTTTATCGCGTGCGGACGAAACGTCCGTTTCAATCACCTTTTTGTACTTGTTTTGCAAGTGCCTGCGCGCACAATAATACCAAATGACGTACAAAAAATCCTTGACGCCGTTCAGCCAAAAATAGGAAATGAACACGGCGTTGAAAACGAGCAAAACCCTTGCGCCAATTTTCATTGCAAGCGATATGCTTTTGCCTTCTAAAAACGGTGTGTCTACGAATTTCGGCAGGAAATTCGACCATAAAAATATCGTCAACACCGTCCACAAAATCAACATCGTAATATACAGCGCCGGGCTCTTGTTTTCGCCGTTTCTTGCTCTTGGCTCGCTCATACAACCACTCCTTTTATTTCGTTCTTCTACTTATTTTGTACTCTTTTTCCGTTTTCATACGAATTTCTTGCTTTTTCGCGCGCGACGAACTTGACAAATTGTTTTTCCTTCGCTATACTATATTGTATAATCGAAAAAACTGCTTGATTTACAAGTGTAAATCGGTAAAAGGAATTTCAGATGAGAATCGTTGTAAAGGTTGGCACGTCGACTTTGGCGCACGCGACGGGAAAATTGAACATTAAACGCACGGGCGAGCTTTGTAAATCGCTCAGCGATTTGAAAAACGCGGGACACGAAGTCGTGCTCGTTTCGTCGGGTGCTATCGGTATGGGCGTTGGTAAGCTCGGTTTGAAGGAAAAGCCGACGGATATCCCCACCAAACAAGCGGCGGCGGCCGTTGGACAATGCGAACTGATGTATACGTACGACAGACTGTTTACCGAATACGGGCACACCGTCGCGCAAATCCTTTTGACGGGCGCGGACTTTTCCGCAGAAGACAGACACGCGAATTTCAACAACACCATTTCTACGCTGTTAGAACTTGGCGCGCTTCCCGTTATCAACGAAAACGACACGATTGCCACCGACGAAATTAAGGTGGGCGACAACGACACGCTTTCCGCGTACGTGGCAGTTAGCGTTGGGGCTGACCTTCTTATCATCCTTTCGGACGTGGACGGTCTGTACGACAAAGACCCGCATAAAAACGCGGACGCGAAACTGATTCAACGCGTACACGGTGTCCCTGAAGAACTGTTTTTATTGGCAGGCGGAGAAGGTAGCGCGTTGGGCACCGGCGGTATGAGAACGAAACTCAACGCGGCGCAAATTTGCAATAAAGGCAAGGTAGACACCGTCATCGCAAACGGCGAAAACCCCGAAATTTTATACGATATCGTGGCAGGCAACGCCTGCGGATACACGCGATTTTTCTCGGAAAAATAAGGTGGCAGATATGGAAAGGAAAAGAACTACGGCGGAAATTTTGTCTTCCGCAAAGAAGGCGCAAGCAAGCCTGCGCGTTTTGGACACGGTGACGAAAAACGAAGCCCTTATGAAAATTGCGGACGCTTTGGAAGAAAACGCCGAAGAAATTTTGAAGGCGAACGCCGTGGACGTCGAACGCTCGACAGGCGTTTTAAGTAGCGTAATGATTGACAGATTGCGCTTAGATGAAAAGCGCATTTTTGCGATGGCGCAGGGCATTAGAGAAGTCGTCGCCCTGCCCGACCCTATCGGCGAAGTTTTGGAAGAAAACGTCCTTCCTAACGGGCTTTCCGTCGTCAAAAAACGCGTACCGCTTGGGGTCATCGGTATTATTTACGAAAGCCGTCCCAACGTTACGTCGGACGCAGGCGCGCTGTGTTTCAAAAGCGGTAACGTTTGCGTTTTGCGTGGGGGCAGGGATGCGTTCAACTCGTCTTTAGCGATTGTAAAAACGATGCGAAAGGCGCTTGAAGAACTTGGCTTGAACCCCGATTTTATCAATATCTTAGAAGACGATTCCCGTCAAAGCGCAACCGAGCTTATGTCCGCGGTGGGCTTTGTCGACGCGTTGATTCCGCGTGGTGGCGCAGGACTGATTAAAGCGTGCGTGGAAAACGCGAAAGTACCCTGCATCCAAACGGGTACGGGGATTTGCCATATCTACGTCGACGAAAAGGCGGATTTTGAAAAGGCGCTTGCGATTTTGGACAACGCGAAAACGTCGCGCCCGTCCGTTTGCAACGCCGCGGAAGTTTGTCTTGTGCACAGCGCGATTGCAAACGAATTTTTGCCCCTTTTGCAAGATAGACTTTGCACCAAACGTCAGCAGGCGGGAAAACAACCCGTTGCTCTTCGCACGGACGAAAAAGCGTACGCCGTTATCGGCGGTACGCCTGCAGGGGAAAAGGATTTCGACACGGAATTTTTAGATTATATTCTCGCAGTCAAGGTCGTGGACGGCGTAGACGAAGCGATTTGTCATATCGGCGCACACTCGACTGGACATAGCGATTGTATCGTCAGCGAAAACAAGGACGCGTTGGAAAAATTTGCGCTTTGTATCGACAGCGCGGCGGTGTATCTCAACGCGTCGACCCGCTTTACCGACGGGGGCGAATTTGGCAAGGGTTGCGAAATCGGTATCTCGACACAAAAACTGCACGCGCGCGGTCCGATGGGGTTAGAAGAACTTTGCTCGTATAAATATATCGTAAAAGGTACGGGGCAGGTACGCGGTTAAACGAAAAAGGCAGGTTTATTATGAGTTTTGAATTTGGGTTTATCGGTTGCGGTAATATGGGTGGCGCGCTTGCCAGCGCGTGCTTGAAAGCCGTAGACGGCAAAAAAATTGCGGTATGCGATTTCGATGAAACGAAGGTGCAAAAATTCGCCGACGACGGCGCAACGCCTTCCACCGCAGAAGAAATTGCAAAGCGTGCAAAATTTATCGTACTCGGCGTAAAACCGCAGGTGATGGAAAGCGCGGTGGGCGCGATTAAGGAAAGTTTGCAATCGCGGAAAGACGCCGTCGTCGTCACGATGGGCGCAGGCGTTTCCATCTCCGCCATCCGCACGTTTGCTAGAGCAAATTTGCCCGTCATCCGCATTATGCCCAACACCCCCGTTTTGGTGGGCGAAGGTATGATACTTTACTGCACGGACGGCGTTTCTTCCGCGGACGAACAAGCGTTTTTGGACGGCTTTGCGTATGCAGGGAAATTTGACAAAATCCCCGAAAGCGAAATTGACGCAGGAAGCGCGCTTTCCGGGTGTGGACCGGCGTTTGTCTACGCGTTTGCCAAGGCACTTGCCGAAGGCGCAATCTCGTGTGGTGTGCCCGAAGATAAGGCGCTTTCGTACGCGACGCAAACGATGCGCGGTGCTGCGACGATGCTCGATACGTACGGCCAACCCGACGTACTTATTAAAAACGTCTGCTCGCCAGGTGGCACGACCATCGAAGGAATTAAGTGGTTGGATAACGAAGGCTTTGACCAGGTTACTGCAGGCGCGGTAAAAGCGTCCTACAAACGAACGTTGGAATTGAAAAAGTAAAAAATAAAAGAGAGCTGAGAATTCAGCTCTCTTTTTTTATGCTTTTTATAGGAATTTTTTAAGTGCGTTGCCGATATGTTTCGCCATTTCGATAAACCCAACGGTGGTAGGATGTACGCTGTCGGCAAAGGCAACGTCTTTCACGTCTTTCATCATCTCTTTACCGGAAAGGAAAACGACGTTTTTATCGCCTGCCTTCACGGCGTTTTCGTAAGTCGTTTTAATGATTTCCAACCGTTTTTCGTACGCGTCCGTGAAATGATATCTTGGCGCGGAACAAAGGATAATCGGCAAATTCGTTTGCGCTTTTCTTACGATTTTGAAAAATTTTTCATGCGTGTTTTGTAAATGCTCGACGCTCAGCGCGTTGAAATCGTAATCGTATACGAACGCGCTCATTTTTAAGCCTGCGACGTATTCCGCCATTTTTTCTTCACCAAATGCATTGCCCCAAAAACCCAAATTGATATAGTCGGCGTCTAAAGCTCTGCTGATGATATTTTCATACGTCGTGCCCGGTCTTGACGCGCTTGAACCTTGTGTTATGGACGAGCCGTAGTATACAATCGGCGTACTCAACGCGTACCTGGGTGCTTTCTTTAATACGCTCCCTTCTTTTACACCGATATACAGCGACGAAATTTGACTGCAAATAGGGAAGTTTAACGTGTATACGTTTTCGCCCTCGTGAATCGTATCCAACACACTTTCTAATTCCGTTTCCGTATCGTTTGCAGGAATAAACGCACCGACGTAACCACGCTCTGAATACAAATCAAAGCCAAGCGTTGCGGTGTTGGAATAGCTGGTCACTTTGGAAACGGCGCGGTAGGTGACGTAGATTGCCACGTACGGACTGTCCGTGACGAAACGAACGCGTCCGCCTGCACACTCACGCGAAATCAAACCCGTCTTTTCGCTGACGGAAAAAGCAACGTCTTCAGGCATACGGCGAAACAATCCGTCGTCGTAAAATACGCCGTACACGTCCAAGTCTTTTGCGTCGTGATAGACAAGCCCTTCCCTGTCCACCTTCGTTTTTACAAGAAAGTTTTTATCAATAGCACCTGCGTCGATAATTGCCATGCTTTTTTCTCCTTTATTTCGATGTAACGAACTCGATAACCGACGTCGTGTCGTCAATGCCGTGCGGATGGTGTAAGCCTTCGGGCTTTAATATATTGCGTACTTCATAGCCGTTTTCCTTTGCGAACGCGAGCAATTTGCCCGAGTTTTTGTCAAACGGCACGACTTCGTCTGCCTCGCCGGCAATCACCATCGTGGGAATTTGCAAAGCGAAATATTCGGCAAGGTTTTCAATCGGCATACCCTTAAAATGCGCCAACGTTTCCGCCGTCAAGTCGTATTCTTCGAACAGTTGCGCCTGCTCTTTGCTACCTGCCCAAGGCCACGTGCGAACGTCCAAAACGGGCGCGTCCAAATACACTTTTTCCACGTATTCAGGGTACGCCAACGTGAAATTGAAGGCATATAAACCGCCACGGCTAAACCCAAACAAAATCGCTTTTTCGTCCAAATCATATTTCTTCGTCACGTGCAAATAAAAATTGTGCATTAAACGAACGGCTTTATAACTGCCGTATTTGTCGCTGATTTGATAGTAAACGCGCGTATAGCCAAGGTCTAAAAGGTCGCGTTCCGCCTGGTCGAAGGCGTACAAAAATTCCGTCTTCCAAATCCATTTTCCGTTGGGTTTTTCAGGGCGAATCACCGTCGCCGTATACCCGTTAAACTCGAAAGTTTCCACTTTCTCCATTGCCGTACTCCTTATAACGTTATCCCGAAAAAGTCGGGTTTTTGCATTTCTTTTTTCAAAAGCGAGGCGGTAAATTCGCGTCGCTCCGCCATCGTTGCTCGCTTGAAAAAGTGCTTACACTTAAACGCGCGGAATTCCTTTTTGTACGCCGTTTTTAAGGACGGGAAACGGTATTCCCCTTTCACGTACACGACGATATGAATTTCGTCCGCGCCCGAAACTTCACGCCAGTCGAAAAAGTCGCGCCCTTTTTGGAAACGGCCTATGTACACGCAGGACGAATCTCCGCCCTTTTCGTGCGTGTACGTAAACGAAAAGCCTTTTTCCGTAAGCGGTGCAAGCAAATTCTTAATCGTTTCCGCCGTAAAAGTTTCGTTCATTACGTACCTGCCTGCCACGTATTATTCTAAAACCGCCTTGATACGACGAAGACCCGAGCCACAGCTTTGTTCTTTCGCGATACGGAATTTACCAAGCTTGCCCGTCGATTCTACGTGCGGGCCACCGCAAATTTCCTTCGAGAAATCGCCGATGGTGTACGTTTTTACCACTTCGCCGTACTTGCTTTCAAACAAGCCCGTAAAGCCTGCCTTTTTCGCTTCTTCAATCGAAAGTTCTTGCATCACGACGGGAATATCCGCCTTAATCACTTCGTTGACCATATCTTCAACCGCCTTAATTTCGTCCTGCGTCATAGGCTGGGGAAGGTTAAAGTCAAAACGCAAACGTTCTTCCGTGATATTCGAGCCCTTTTGGTTGACTTCGGGCGAGTACACTTTTTTAAGCGCCGCGTGCAAAAGGTGGGTTGCGGTATGGAGCGCCGTCGTCGCTTCTTTATGGTCTGCAAGACCGCAGGCAAACTTCTGCTCGCTACCAGCTTTGCTCTTCGTTTGGTGTTCTTCAAACGCCGCTTTATAACCGTCCAAATCCACCGTCAAGCCACGTTCCTTTGCCATTTCGTCCGTGATTTCCACGGGGAAACCGTACGTGTCGTACAAGTGGAAGGCTTGCTTGCCACCGATAACCTTTTCAGGCACGTAGGACGGGTCTTTTTGCATCATAAACGTATTCTTTCTTTCGATGCCGTTGACGCATTTTTCAAATTCCTTCAAGCCCTGTTGCAAAGTCTTGTTGAATTTTGCCTCTTCCTTTTGCAATTCTTCGGCAATCTTCGCTTTGTTGACAACGAGTTCGGGATACACGTCCTTATAGTATTCGATGAACGATTCGGAAATTTTAGTAAGACTACCTTCAGGAAGGTCGATTTTTCTTCCGTAACGCACCGCGCGTCTGATAATACGGCGCAGAATATAGCCCTGGTCGGTGTTGGAAGGTACGATACCCTTTTCATCGCCGAGCATAAAGGTTGCCGTACGCGTGTGGTCAAGCAAAACGCGAAAGGATTTGGTGACTTCTTCGCTTTCGCCGTAGGTCTTGCCCGTCAGCTGAGAAATCGCCTGGATTGCGCCTTCGAAGATGTCCGTTTCGTACACGCTCGATTTACCGTTCAAAACGCAAAGCGCGCGTTCTAAGCCCATACCCGTGTCCACGTTCTTTTGCGAAAGCTCGACAAACGAGCCGTCCGCCTGCTTATTAAAACGCATAAATACGTCGTTCCAAATTTCAAGGAAAGCGCCACAGTTACAATCGGGGTTGCAGGTAGGCGAACACTTAGGCTTACGGATGACGAACATTTCCGTGTCCGTTCCGCAAGGGCCGGTCAAGCCGGCAGGTCCCCACCAGTTGTTTTCACGGGGCATAAAGTAGATGTTTTCCTTCTTCACGCCAGCTTTTTCCCAAAGCGCCGCCGCCTCGTCGTCGCGGGGCAACGTTTCGTCGCCACCAAAGACGGTAACTGCAATTTTGTCGGAAGGGATGCCCAAGTAGTTTGCGCCCGTTAAAAATTCATAACTCCAAGGAATCATTTCTTCCTTGAAATAATCGCCAAGCGACCAGTTGCCGAGCATTTCGAAAAACGTGCAATGTCTTTCGTCGCCAACGTCGTCGATGTCGCCCGTACGTACGCATTTTTGCACGTCGCAAAGACGCTTGCCTGCAGGGTGTTTTTCGCCGAGCAGATAAGGCACGAGCGGATGCATACCCGCCGTCGTAAATAAAACGGTGGGGTCGTTTTCAGGAATCAAAGACGCCGAGGGGATGATTTTGTGCCCACGGTCTTTGAAAAAGCCCAAATACATTTCTCTTAAAGATTGTCCGGTATACGTTTTCATAGAATCTCTCCTACGCTAATTTTTCATCACTTTTTTGGGGGGCGTACGCGCCCACTTTTTACATTATAAATGTAATTTACCTGCTTTGTCAAGCAATCGCGCGCAAATAAAAACATTTTTTCTACGCATTTACACCCTTGACAAGACGAAAAGGCTGACCAGCGGTCAGCCTTTTTATTAGATTTTGCACTCCGTCATCAAATACGAAATCAGTTCGTCAAAGTTTGCCGTAGCCAAGCCGATGTACGTATCCGCACAGCCGTAGTATACGTACAACGTGCCGTCTTTTACGACGTTGCCCGTGGGGAATACACAGCCGTTGTAAATACCACTGGTTTCATAATCGAATTCCGGCTCCATCAAGAAATCCTTCGTTCTTGCGATAATCTTCGTGGGGTCTTCCAAGTCAAGCATAACTGCGCCCACTCTGTACGTCCCCTTGTCGTCTACGCCGTGATAGAGCATAAACCAGCCGTCCTTCGTCTTAATCGGCGGACAAGCACCGCCCATACGCTGGGTTTCCCACCACGTTTCGCCCGTCATCAAAAGCCTAGGTTTGTCGTATTCAATCAAGTCGTCGCCAAACGAAATCCAAATAGACGGCATCGTAAGCCCGGGCACGTTTTTGAACTTCGGACGGGAAATCATCGCATACCTGCCCCCTATCTTTTCAGGGAAAAGGTAAACGTCTCTGTCGTCTACCGTCGCTTCCGTAATACGCCCAAATTTCTTATATACTTTGAAATCTTTCGTAGCAGCAAGGTAAGAAACGGTGATGTTTTCCTTCGCAAACGCGGGCAATTCTTCGCCGGCAACGTCCGTTTCGTCCATATAGGTAGGCGCTTTGGAAACGCCTTCTACGTATTCGACAAGCCAGTACTGACCGGGCGCGTACGCGCGCGCCGCGTACGTTAAATAGTACATATCCCCGATTTTCATAAGTCTGGGGTCTTCTACGCAACCGCCGTCCGCTTCTTCGTGACTGCCTTCAAAAGCAGGTTTATTGCTTTGACGCACGAAGTTTACGCCGTCCTTACTCGTCGCCAAACCAAGCTTGATTTGGTGTCTAACGTCGTTGCCAGCCGCGCGGTACAACATCACGAATTCTTCGTTTTTGTCGTCGTACACTACGGCAGGATTCAAAACGCAACGTTCTTCCCATTGATTTTCAGGGTTCGGTCTTAAAATAGGGTTGCCTTCGTATTTCTTAAATTTCATAATTCTCTCCTTATAAAATATTCACGGTAACGTTTTCACGCCATCTGTGATACATAAATCCGTTTCTATCCTTCCAAGGCAACAGCTCTTCTTCAAACTCTTCAATCACGTCGAGTTTGCCTTTGAGATACGCCTTCATCGTTTTTTGGCAGTCTAACAATCTTGCACGGCAACCGCCAAGCCTTAAAATTTGCACGTCCCAACCGAACGGCTTGCTTTCCGTCATCCATTGTTTTCTAAACACAGGGATAAACTCGTCCAGTTTCTTGACGGCTACGCCGATTCTCTTGACGATTTTTTTAAGCGCCTTCACGTCCTTTTCTTTGTACGCCTTACGCGCGTCCAAACCAAGCGTAGCCTTCACGTCCATATACGCACAAAGTTTTTCCTGCGTTTCGAAAATGTACTTAAACGATTTGGCGCGTTTGCCTGCTTTTTTCATCACTTTTTGAATTTTCGCAAACGGAATCGGGTCAAGAGCGGCATATTCCAAATCCTTCACGCCCACCAAAACGTCGTTGTAGAACATCGTCTTACAAACACAGCTCCACTTGCCGTCTTCCACACCGTCAACGCTGATTTTGTTGGGTAAATCCAGCGCCATAAACGCATCGAAATTCAGCTTAAATTTCGCCTTGAATTCCGCCTTAATCACGTTCATATCAAACACGCCTTCCGCAAACTTACGAATCGCGAACAAGGACGGGAGCACCGCAAAGAAGGACGATTCGTGTCCGTCGTCGCCCCAAATGGTGACCATCGTGTTTTTTGCGCCGTGTTCTGCCGCGCTTTCAAACGCGGGGCGCATCGTGCGAAGCGTATAATCGTTTAAGGGGTTAAAGCCCTGCCAAATCCACGCACCGCCTGCAAACCAAACGTCGTCGCCAAACTTTTTATGTTCTTTGAACATAACGTCGTACGTTTCCTTGTCGGTGTGGTAATAATCCCAAAACACAAGCGAAACGTTGTCGGGGATTTTGTTTTTGATGTCTTCCGAAACGACAATCGATTTGCCGTTTTCGATGTAATAATCGCCACCGCTTGCAAGACGGAAGAACATATCGCTCCACATATGGCAATGGAACCCGTATTTCTTCGCAATTTCCGCCACGCGGCCAAGGTGTTTAAGCACCAACTCGGTACGGTTTTTATAGCCGTGCAAGTTCAAGTATTGACCAAGCCCGACGTTGTGCGCTTCGTCCATACCGATATTCACTTGACGGGACGTAAAGTTAGCCGCCAAACTCTTGAAAATGTTTTCGATAAACGCGTACGTTCTTTC
>JAZRDK010000031.1:0-2024 GCA_045660225.1 Candidatus Scatosoma sp. | reverse complement strand
TGAGAACGGCGTCGCCTGGATAAAGTTCTACCAATGTATCGTCAACGACGTAACGAATTGTGCCGTTAATGACAATCGTCAGGTCGTAAAAGGACGTCGTTTGCTTGGATAAAGTGCGTGCCAATCCGTCGTTGTTGTGGTTATAATAAAATAATTTCATAAAATAAGATACTGCTAATATTTTCTCAAAAAAACTGTTTGTCGTTTATATTTTGTACAAATTAGTGCTATGGTTAAAGTATAACCCTTTTACGTTGCTTTTGTCAAGTGTTCTGCGTAAAATCGATTGCAAAAGTTTATCATTTTCTTGACAACTACGCGCGTATGTGCTATAATCGATTTAGTAGAATAAATATATTCCTAAAGGAAGGAAAACACTATGATTGATATGTCTTTAATTCACTCCGTTGACCCTGAAGTTTACGCTGCAATGAACGACGAGCTTTGCCGTCAGCGTGAAAATATCGAGTTGATTGCCAGCGAAAACGTCGTTTCGCCTGCGGTTATGGCGGCGATGGGCTCGCACCTTACAAACAAATACGCGGAAGGTTTGCCTTATAAACGCTATTATGGTGGTTGTCAGTACGTCGACGTCGTTGAAGACTTGGCAAGGGATAGATTAAAGGCGCTTTTTGGTTGTGACCATTGCAACGTACAACCGCACAGCGGTGCACAGGCAAACTTTGCCGTTTATTTCGCTATGCTCAAGCCTGGCGACACGGTAATGGGTATGGATTTGTCGCACGGTGGACACTTGACGCACGGCTCGCCCGTCAACGTTTCGGGCAGTTATTTCAATTTCGTTTCATACAGCGTTTCTAAAGAAACGGAAGTGCTTGACTACGACGAAATGGAAAAGTTGGCGTTAGAGTGCAAGCCCAAGATGATTGTTTCGGGTGCAAGCGCGTATCCCAGAGTGCTTGATTTCAAGCGTATCCGTGAAATTTGCGATAAAGTCGGCGCGTATATGATGGTAGACGTTGCGCACATTGCCGGTTTGATTGTCGCAGGCGAACACCCTTCGCCCGTGCCTTATGCGGATTTTGTCACCACGACCACGCACAAGACGTTGCGCGGACCGCGTGGCGGTGTCATTATGTGCAAGGAACAGTACGCAAAACAGATTGACAAGGCGGTGTTCCCTGGTACGCAGGGCGGTCCTTTGATGCACGTGATTGCGGCAAAAGCGGTGGCTTTCAAGGAAGCGCTTTCCCCCGAATTTAAGGCATACCAAAGACAAATTATTCTCAACGCGCAAGCGATGGCGGACGAGTTTAAGAAAAACGGCATACGCTTAGTATCGGACGGAACGGACAACCACTTGATGCTTTTGGACCTTCGCGAAACGGGCGTTACTGGTAAAGAGCTTGAACGCATGCTCGACGAAGTGCATATTACGGCAAACAAAAACACGATTCCTTTCGAAACGACGTCGCCGTTTATCACCAGCGGTCTTCGCGTGGGTACGCCTGCGGTTACGTCGCGTGGATTCAAGGAAGAAGAGTGCCGTGAAGTTGCGCGCTTGGTTGCACGCGTCATCAAGGAAAAGGAAAATTGCTTTGAAGAAGTGACGGCGAAGGTAAAGGCGCTTTGCGCTCGTTTCCCCGTTTATGCAAACGATATTCTTTAAGGAGTAAACAACGAAGAAAGGGCAAACCCAAAAAAATGGGTTTGCCCTAAAAAATGCCGTTTCGCCCCTAAAAAACAGTTTACATTTTCGATAAAAAAGAGTATACTGTAAAGGTAGTTAAATATGGCCTTATCGTCTAGCGGTTAGGACGAGCTATCCGTAAAAAAGCATTGATAATGCTTTTTAGGAGCGAGATGAGTGAGTGCATACGCCACGCGCGAACGATGACCGAGGACAATGACCACCTTGCATTGTCCGAGAGAAGCCCTCTCACGGGCGCACTTTGAAAACTGAATACTTAATAAAAAATTTGAACATGGCCTTATCGTCTAGCGGTTAGGACGGCGCCCTCTCACGGCGCAAACTCGGGTTCGAGTCCCGATAAGGTCACCAA
>JAZRDK010000030.1:0-7438 GCA_045660225.1 Candidatus Scatosoma sp. | reverse complement strand
GCCCTTCTTCTTGCCGATTCGTCGTCCAAGCGAATTTCTACGTTGCTAATTGCCGACAATTCGGCGGCAACGACATCGTCGGCAGGGTTACCACAAGTCGGAGGCCAAGCGGTCTTAGGAAGACAACTCCATGGAACAACTCCTTGGCTCACAGAACGACATGGCTACGATCCGACTTGCCCTTCTTCTTGCCGATTCGTCGTCCAAGCGAATTTCTACGTTGCTAATTGCCGACAATTCGGCGGCAACGACATCGTCGGCAGGGTTACCACTGTTGACGGTTACCGCGCCAAGCACCGTAACCGAGCCACCCGATTGCAAGCGACGCGCCGTGCCGAAAAACTTTTTAATATAATGCAAGGTTTTGCTTTCTAATCCGCAAGCGAGCGTTTTTCCGCCAACCGACGCCTCGGTGTCGTTGTAGGCGTGCGCCAAGGCGTTGAGCGAATCCACGATAAGCAAGACGTCTTTACCGCACTCTGCATAGCGTTTTACGCGTCTTAAAAGGTATTCCGCAACGAAAATTTGCCTATCCGAGTCGTCGTCGTACGTGGTAGACAACAATTTGTCCGCGCTGACCGCTTTGCGGTATTCGGCAACCGCTTCCGGAGTTTGGTCGACGAGCAATGCAAACACCTGCATACTTTCGTTTAAGGACGCGACGGCATCGGCAATTTGCAACAAAATTTTCGTTTTCCCTACCTTCGGCGACGCAATAACGCAACCGCGCTGACCTTTGCAAACGGGCACGAGCCATTGCATAAATTTCAGCGTTTCCGAAGAGTATCTAACCCCGTCGCTGAACACAATTCTTTCGTCGGGAAGAAGAATTTCTTGTTTTTCAAACTCCGAACGCTTAAGCTGACTTAAGGTACAACCGTTGATTTCCGTGATTTCCTTGGCAACCAACGCCTTAGACGAAGGTACGGCGTAGCATTTTACTTCGTCGCCTTCCACTAAACCGTAGAGCGATGCAAGCGTATCGGAAATTAAGATATTTTGCCCTTTATCTACGCAATCCAAAGGCAAAATCCAACAAACGTTGTCCAACTTTTGGAATTGCCCTGCGTACAACTGCGCGTCTACGTCTGCGGACGAGTGGAATTCTAACTTCTTATTAAAAAGCGTTTTGTATGCTTCGGGCAAGTCTTCAAAATCGTCCGGAAGAATAATACCTTCTTTGCCCATTTTTACTTCCGAATACAGCGGAATTTTATAATAACGGCGCAAGGCGTCCACCCTTTCTAAGACACGAACGTCCACGCCTTTCGCAAGTACGGGCGCGCCCTTGTTGCTTCTCGGAGTGGGTTCTTTTTCCTTGGTGAGAATCGCCAAAATTTCTTCGATGAGTTCGGATTTTTTCAGTTTCGTCGGGCTTTCCACGCCGACTTCTCTACCGTAGGAGCGCAATTCACCTAAAATAACGTCCTTGAAGTATAATCGGCAATCCCTTTTGAATTGTTCTCTTTCGTCCATTATTTCACCCTTTCAAAGCATACGACGCGCGGAGGCGTATTTGCTAATTCTTCCTTCTTAATTTCTATTTCCCCAGCCACTTTTTTCACGGCGGTTGCGTCGCAAAGCGCAAGATACGCCGATACGGGCGCAATATCCAAAGCCCCGTCTTCCGGCTTAAAGTGCATAGGAACGACGATTTTTGCGCCGATTTTATCCGCGTATTCCTTCGCGGAAACGGCGTCTATCGTGTACGTACCGCCCACGGGAAGTAACAACACGTCCGTTTCGCCGATTTTTTCTAAAATATCCGCACGACAGGTTTCGCCCAAATCGCCGAAATGGCAAATTCTGACCCCGTTTACCACGAATTTGAAAATTTCGTTTTTACCGCGGAGCGCGCCTTTTTCTTCGTCGTGGAAGGTGGAAAAAGAAGAAATTTCTACGTCTTCAAACCTAAACACACCGCCCCTGCCGTCCAAAACGAACGGTTCTTCGGCTACGCCGTCTAAAAACGCGTGGTCAAAGTGTCCGTGACTGAGCGTAACAAGGTCGGACGCGACGCCTTTAGGCATTTCGTAGCCCACCTTCGTATAGGGGTCTGTAACGATGCGGACGCCACCGTCTGACACGAATTGAAAACAAGAGTGCCCAAAATAACGTATCTTCATCGTTCCCCCCTTAAAAGTTTGCGCGAATACGTAGCGACATTGCTTGTGCGCCTTCGCCAAACAACAACTCGTATTGCAAAGTCAATAAAAGCGAGTGCTGTTTCACAGAATACGCGACGTGACGCGTTTTTACGAGAATTGCCCCCGACGAGCCACCTATCCCCAACATACCTTCCAGCGTTTCGCCGTTTTTTAAGTCGAGATAGAGCGTGTAATCGCCTTCGCGTCGAATTTTTGCGCCGTCGCCTTCCAAAAGCATCGTCGTCGACGCGTTTTCTTCCGCATAAGCAAGCAAAATTTTTTCATCGGAAATTTCTATTTTCCCGTCACGGAGCGTTTTCGTTTCCTTTCCGTCCGTGCGCGAAATTATCGTAATTTTACAATTTTGCATACTTTCCTCGCCTAAATTCGACATATTTCGTTTTTATTATACCAAACTTTTTGTAAAATGTAAACATTTCTTTATTGATTTTTGAAAAATATTCGTAAATACAAAAAAAAGAAGGGCGTTATTCCCTTCCTATTTTTATGTTTTCGCGGATTAAGCGCCCTTCCTTTAAGGTATCGGACAGTTTTTGCTCGTCCTTGTCCGCCAAAGCGTCGCGGTAAACGGTCAAATGTTCGATAATCCCGTTTAATTCGTCTAAAACGCAATCGCGATTGCCCATATACAGTTCCGTCCAAGTTTTCTCGTCAACGCCTGCAATACGCGTCATATCCTGGAAACTGCCACCCGTGAACCCGTTGCAGTTTTTGACCTGCGGACTTTTAACGTAGGCGTTGGAAACGATGTGCGCAAGCTGGGAAGTAATCGCTATTTTTTTGTCGTGTTCTTCTGCGGTACACTCTACGATTTTACCAAAACGCATCGCTTTTGCAAGCTCTTTTGCTTCCGCAACGGCATTTTCGTCCGTTTGTGCCGAGCGCGTGATAATCAAGTTTGCCATACGAAACAAATCGGGCGACGCCGATTCAATGCCCGAAGTTTCTTTACCTGCCATCGGATGCAAGCCAACGTATCTAAAATTGGGTTTACGCGAATACACCGCCGTTTCTATTTCCGATTTCACACCGCAAATATCCATTACGAGCGCGCCGTCCTTGAACGTTTCCGTTTGCAAAATGCGTTTTGTAGCGCGCAAAGGCACGGCAATAAACACTACGTCGTAAGACGAAAGCGTGTCTGCCTTTGCCGAAATAAATCCTTTTTCGATTGCAACGGCAACGTTTTTCTCGTTTATATCTATCCCGTGTACTTCTATGCCTGCCTTACTAAGCGCACCGCAAACGGACGCGCCGATGATACCAAGCCCCACCACAGCCGTTCTTTTCATCGTCTTTCTCCAAAACGTACTTTCTTGCCGATATTGTAACATATCTTCGTAGAAATTTCAAGCGAAAGACAGCCTATTTTTTGCCTTTCGACTTTTCGACGTATTTTTCGCGCGTAGCAAGACCACCACGGATATGTCGTTCGCTTAAATTGACGTCCAAAACTTCGCGGACACGCTCAAACAAATCCGCGTCGATGTATCTCAAGCGTTCGGAAACGTCCTTATGTACCGTCGATTTGCTGATAGAAAAATGCGCGGAACACGCGCGAACGGTACAACCCGTCGTCACGATATATTCCGCGCACTTTAACACACGTTGTTCAATATAATCCCACAAAACACCAACCCTCCGTATTTGCTTACGGAATATACTATGTCGGTTTTTCGTATTTTATAACTGATTTATCCGCTTATTCCCCTTTCTTGTACGGCATGGGGATGACCGCTTTAATCGAATCTTCCGCATAACGCGTCAGTTTCTTCGCCCTTGCGCTTTGTACGGAAATGAACACGTCTTCCGTCGAAATTTCGGAGATAACGCCGTTCTTTTCAACGACAGCGAGCTTATAAGGGTTGGTGACGTACGACGCGCAAATCACCTTTGCGCCTTCGCGTAAGCCGACGATTAGCGAGCCTTTTCTGTAACGCTTGGACGGCTCGATTTGCGAAGAAATAACACGCTTAAACCTGCCTTCGTCCGTGGCAATCACAATTTCGCCTTCGCCGTTGATTTGCGTCATCAAAACAACTTCGTCTTCGTCGCGGAGCATAATACCGCGTACGCCCGTTGCCACCCTGCCTTGCGTAGGAATATCGTCCTTCAACGCGTTAAGGCAAACGCCTTCCTTGGTGACGATGATGATGGTGTCTTCTTCGTTGGTGTCTTCTTCGACGGTAAGCAGTTCGTCGTCTTCGTTGAGTTTTACCGCTTGGAAGGACGCTTTGCGCTGTTCGTATTCCGCCCAGTCGGATTTTTTAATCATACCCTTTTTCGTGAAGAACATCAAACTGCCGTACGGCATTTTTTCGCCGACTTCGAACATCGAAACGACGCGTTCGCCTTCTTCCGCATCCGAAGAAAGTTCTTTCAAGGTTACCCCTTCGTCGGAGAGCTTGCAAACCAAGTCGTCGTCGGAAATATCGAGTTTATGACAGTTGCCGTAGTTCGTAAATGCAAAAATTTGCTTATCCGTCTTCGTTTCCAAAAGCGCGCTTACAAGCAGTTGGGGCTTATATTTGCCGTCTACGGGTTTATCAAGCCCTTCCTTAAGCTTGCCCGTCAACACCTTAAACGCACCGTCTTGCGTGTACGCAAGCGTACAGCGCACGCCCGCTTTCTTTTCCGTTGCCGTAGCAACCAAAGCGTCTGCTTCTTCGCGCGTAAACACGAGTTTTGATTTTCTCGGCGAAGGGTACGCGTTTTTGATTTCGGTAATTTCTTCTTTGACAACCTGAAGCTGAAGCTCCTTGCTCTTGGAAATTGCCGTCAAACGCTTGATTTCCTTTTTGAGTTCTTTCAGTTCTTGTTCCAGCTTATAAATTTCCAGCTTTGTCAATCTTGCAAGTTTCAAATCAAGGATTGCCTGCGCCTGCGCTTCAGAAATTTCAAAGCGTTCCATAAGACGGCGTCTTGCGTCCGCGGTGCTTTCCGATTTTTTGATGATGGCAATTACTTCGTCGATATTTTGTACGGCGACAATCAAGCCTTCCAAGATATGGCAACGTTCTTGCGCGCGTTCTAATTCAAACAACGTTCTGCGTTTGATAAGTTTTTGTTGATAGGTGACGTAATGACGAATTACGTCCATAAGCCCCAACTGTTGGGGTTTGCCGTCGGCAATGACGACCATATTGATACCGAAAGTAACTTCCAAATCGGTGTATTTATACAGGCATTTTAAGATGGCGTCTACGTCCGCGTCTTTCTTGATGCGAATCAACGCGCGCATACCCGTTCTGTCCGATTCGTCCGCAACGTAGTCAAGCCCGGCAAGTTCTTCCTTCTTTTCTTCACGAAGGTCGACGATTTTTCTAAGCAACTGCGCCTTATTGACCTGGTACGGAAGTTCTGTGATAATCAAGTTTGTCTTGCCGTTGTCCGCCTTCTCCGACGTAATTTTTGCACGAATCGTAATCTTGCCACGACCCGTTTTGTACGCTTGAATCAATTCGTTGGCGATAATCACACCGCCCGTAGGGAAGTCGGGCGAAGGGATTTGTTCCATCATTTCTTCCAAAGAAATGGCGGGGTTGTCAATGTACGCCACGACGCCGTTGATGACTTCTTCTAAGTTGTGCGTAGGGATGTTTGTCGCAAGACCGATGGCGATACCCGACGCGCCGTTGACGAGCAAGTTGGGGAATCTACCAGGCAAAACGTCCGGTTCTTCCAAGCTGTCGTCGAAGTTGTTGGAAAAGCTGACGGTGTCTTTGTCAATATCGCGCAAAAGTTCGAGCGCGAGCGGTTCCATACGCGCTTCCGTATAACGCATTGCAGCGGCGGGGTCGCCGTCTACCGAGCCGAAGTTGCCGTGCCCGTTAACCAGCGTTTTGCCCATATTAAAGCCCTGCGCCATACGCACCATAGCATCGTAAACGGAGCTGTCGCCGTGGGGATGATATTTACCCATACAGTCGCCGACGATACGCGCGCTCTTTTTATGCGGTTTGTCGGGCGTTAAGCCCATTTCGTGCATCGTATAAAGAATACGTCTTTGTACGGGTTTTAATCCGTCTTCTACCCTGGGAAGGGCGCGGTCAAGAATAACGAATTCCGCATACGGAAGCATCGAAGAGTGCAACACCTTTTCCAACGGCTCAACGAACAGTTGACCGGTAGGCTCGGTAACGATTTCCGGTTCTTTTTTATTTCTCGCCATCTTCGTCTACCCCCTTTTCTTTGTTCTTCTTTTCCTTAAACGTATCTTTTCTATTGAAGTTTGCGTATTTTGCCAAGAATTCTTTTCTACCTTCTACCTTGTCGCCCATTAGCGTCGTAATCATACGCTCTGCTTTTGCAGCGTCTTCGATGGTAACTTGAATCAAATTTCTCGTGGCGGGATTCATCGTCGTTTCCCACAACTGGTCGGCACTCATTTCACCAAGCCCTTTATAGCGTTGCAGTTTATAACCCTTGCCCACTTTTTCGATTTTTTCTTCCAGTTCTTTATCGTCGTAGGCGTATTCTACCACGTCGCCTTTGTAGACCTTGTATAAAGGTGGCATACCGATATACACGTGCCCACCGTTGACCAGCGGACGCATATAACGGAAGAAGAAGGTAAGCAAAATACAACGGATGTGCATACCGTCTTGGTCGGCATCCGAAAGAATAATGACTTTGTGATAATTGATTTTATCCATCTTGAAATCGGGGTCGATACCCGCGCCGATAGCACTAATCATCGAACGGATTTCTTCGTTTTCAAGGATTTGGCTAAGTTTCTTCTTTTCTACGTTCAACGGCTTACCGCGAAGGGGCAAAATCGATTGATATTGTCTAACACGCGCCTGTTTTGCCGTACCGCCTGCCGAGTCGCCTTCTACGATGAAAATTTCGTTAAGTTCGGGCTTTCTTCCCGAGCAAGCCGCAAGTTTGCCGATAAGCGTCAGGCCGTCGATACTGTTTTTCGCCCTTGCGTTTTCCTTCGCCGTCTTAGCCGCAATACGCGATTTTGCCGCGCCTTGCGCCTTCTTGATGATTTCTTCCATCGTCTTTTTGTAGCCACGGACGTTTTGGAAGGCGTTGAATCCTTCAATGACAACCGCTTCTACCGCAGGACGAGCTTCCGTATTGCCAAGCTTGGTTTTCGTTTGTCCTTCAAACTGCACTTCCGCCATTTTAATAGACAACACCGCCGTCAAACCTTCGCAAAAGTCGTCGCCTTGGAAGTTGGCGTCCTTTTCCTTCAAAATCCCGTTGCTACGCGCGTATTCGTTCAAAATACGCGTAATACCCGACTTAAAGCCCATTTCGTG
>JAZRDK010000029.1:0-1942 GCA_045660225.1 Candidatus Scatosoma sp. | reverse complement strand
CGGTGTACGTTATCATATCGTACGTGGTGCACTTGACACCGCAGGTGTTGCAAAACGTAAGCAGTCCCGTTCCAAGTACGGTGCAAAGCGCCCTAAATAATTAACGGGTACGTAAGCAACAAAATCGAAAAGTATTTACTTTTCCGAGTGGCGGCCACTCGTTAAACCACCGAAAGTCGGTTGCGTTTTAAGACTATGAAACCAAAACGCAAAAGACCTACTTGCAATCGGAATATCGCTCGAAAAGCCCCGAATAAAAGTAGGCAGTATGCAACGAGAGTTGCAGAAGATTCGCACTCCGTAAGATCGGAAGCGCGATAGCTGTACTGAAGGGTAAAGCCCTTATCAAAAAATATCAAAGGAGGATTATTATTATGCCTAGAAGAGGTAATGTACCTAAAAGAGACGTATTGCCCGATCCTATGTATAACAGCAAGGTTGTTTCTAAATTGATCAACCAGGTTATGCTTGATGGTAAGAAAGGTACCGCACAGGCAATCGTTTACGAAGCATTCGAAATCATGGGTGAAAAACTTGGTATGGATCCCATGGAAATTTTCAAGCAGGCAATGGAAAACATTATGCCTGTAGTTGAAGTTAAAGCTCGCCGTGTAGGTGGTGCTAACTATCAGGTTCCTATCGAAATCAGACCTGAAAGACGTCAAACTCTTGCTATCCGTTGGCTTGTTATCAACACGAGAAAACGTAGCGAAAGAGAAATGGCAAAGAGACTCGCAGCAGAGCTTATGGACGCATACAACAACACCGGCGGCACCGTAAAGAAGAAAGAAGATACGCATAGAATGGCTGAAGCGAACAAAGCATTCGCACACTTCAGATTCTAAGAGAGGTAAATTATGGCTAGAGAATACGATTTACTTCATACCAGAAACTTTGGTATCATGGCGCACATCGACGCAGGTAAGACCACGACGACCGAACGTATCCTGTTCTACACGGGTAAAACCCACAAGATCGGTGATACGCACGAAGGTACGGCAGTCATGGACTGGATGGCGCAGGAACAGGAACGTGGTATTACCATTACGTCCGCTGCAACCACTTGTGTATGGAAGAACCATCGCTTTAACATCATCGATACCCCGGGTCACGTTGACTTCACCGTAGAAGTTGAACGTTCCTTGCGTGTACTCGACGGTGCTGTTGCAACGTTCTGCGCTAAGGGTGGTGTAGAACCTCAGTCCGAAACCGTTTGGAGACAGGCTGACAACTATAAAGTTCCCCGTATCGCATACGTTAACAAAATGGACATCAACGGCGCGGACTACTTCCGTGTTGAAAACATGATCCGTGAAAGATTGGGCGCTAACCCTGTACCCATCGAATTGCCCATCGGTAAGGAAGATACCTTCAAAGGTATCATCGACCTTATCAAGATGGAAGCAGAAGTTTACTACGATGACCTCGGTAAGGATTTCCGTAAGGAACCCATCCCTGCTGACATGATGGACATCGCAAACGAATATAGAGCAAAGTTGGTTGAAGAAGCTGCATCCGCAAGCGACGAGCTTATGGAAAAATTCTTCGAAGAGGGCGACCTTTCCGAAGAAGAAATCATTGCAGGTCTTCGTGCACGTTGTTTGAGAATGGAAGCAATCCCTATGCTTTGCGGTTCTTCCTACAAGAACAAGGGCGTTCAGTTCGTTCTTGACGCAGTTATCAACTTCCTTCCCAGCCCTCTTGACGTAGAAAACGTTAAGGGTATCAACCCTGATACGGAAGAAGAAGAAACCAGAGAAACCTCTGACGAAGCTCCTTTCGCAGGTCTTGCATTCAAGATTGCAACCGACCCCTTCGTAGGTTCGCTTGCATACTTCCGTGCATATTCTGGTACGCTTCCCGCAGGTTCCTACGTGTATAACTCCACGAAGGAAAAGAAAGAACGTGTTGGTCGTTTGGTGCAAATGCACGCTAACGAAAG
>JAZRDK010000028.1:0-55383 GCA_045660225.1 Candidatus Scatosoma sp. | reverse complement strand
CCTTCCGCGGTCTTGGTTGCGAATACCGTTTCCAAAGCCGTCTTAATGCTTGCAACGTCCACGTCAGCGTCGAACACGTAAACGATTTCGCTTTCGTCGCCAGACATTTCGCTAGCCATCGTAAACGTAGCGTCTGCGCCGTTGAACGCGGTTTCGCAGTCCGCTTTTACGTCGTCAAGCTTGGTCAAATAAACGTACTGGTTCATCGAAACCGTCAACGTTTTGTTGTCTTTCAAAGTAACGTACTTATTGAAACCGAACAACGCGCATACGACGATTGCCGCCGCCAACACGATGCCGAGAATTACGGACGTAAGCGTCCATTTTTTAACCGTCTTATTCAGGAACTTACTCATCGTCTTCATCCTCCCTTACAAAGCGGAAATACTTGAATTTGTCCTTGCTTGCGGAAAGGAACGTGAAGTTGATTGCACGACCCCAAAGCAGGTTGCAGAACGCGCCTGCAAGCACGCAAAGAATCGTTTGCAGAGCCAACGTCTGTACGCCGGCTACGCCGATGAGAAGCGCAAGCGCGCCAAGGAGAGCAACCGCGTATACGTCGATTACGCCCCAAATCGTCTTCTTATAACCGTTCTTCACGGAAGATGCAATCGTCTTACCTTGCGCGAATTCCGATTTGATTGCGCCGTAGACGTGTGCCTGCAAAACGTTGACGGCAACCAAACCGATTAAGAAGGTAAGGATACTGCCGAACGTGATTTCGAACACACCGCCGGTAATGAACGCGAAGAACAACGCGGTGATTACGAGATAGGTCAACGACAGGTACGCGTTGACAACGCCGAATCTGCCCATCTTCCAAATGCCGAGCGCGATGATTGCCACCAAAGCAATCAAGACGGCTACGTAAACCATAACGAGTACGTTGTCACCGTAAACGGGCTGATAATTTCTAACTTCGTTGTTAGCGATAGCGCGGAAAGCAAAAGGCGCGTTTTCGTTATCGTTCAAGAATACGCCGTCCGTTTCCATTGCCGAGTTCAACAAAATGCACATCGTTTCCGCGTACAGCTCGTCCGCTTCGTTTGCAACGGGGTACTGGATTTCGTTTTTCGACGTAATATAATCTTTCGATACGGACAAAAGCGTTTCATCGCCAACGACAAAATCAATCGTGGTTGCCGTCGTCGTGTTCGTGCTGTCCGTCGATTCGCTTTCGTTTACGAATTTTTCAAGCATTTCTCTGCCTTCCTGCGTAAACTTCACGTGAACGTACGCAACTTCGTATTTCGTCTTCACGGAAATACTCTTTACCACGTCGCTGATATGCGAATCATCGTCTTGCAACTGCGTAATCACGTCCCCGCCCTGCTTAATCGTAAGCGAGCCGTTCAACGCAAACAACGAAAGTGCCTGCGAAACGCTTTGCAAAGACGATTGTCCTTCCGACGTTTCGGATGCAGGAAGGTCTACGCGGATTGCATAATCGTCTACGATAGAAACGCGAAGGTCGGAACTGCTAAGTTGCGCCCTTTCCGCGAAACGATTGCCAAGCGTCGTTGCCATTGTATTGAACGCCGTCTTGAAGCTTTCGCTTACCGAGCCGTCTTCCGCGAAGATGCCGTAATCTTCTTCCTTGCTAAGGTAAAGCCCCGTTTCGCCGTGGCGAACGTATTCCGCTTTATCTTCTTCGCTGTACAAATTCTTGTATTCGGTTTCGGAAATTACGCCTTCCGGATAGTAATACGCGTAATAACCGCCACCCAAATCCGTGCCCAAGTCATACTGAAGCACCGCGGGATTCCATTTCTTTACCGAGTTGGGAACGGCAAAGGCAGGGAACGCCGTGATAACACACAATACGACCGTTACGATGGTAATTAAAATCATGAATACCACCGATTTCTTTTTGCCCATTGGTTAGCCTCCTAAATGTTTCGGGGATTCTTCCCCGATTCTACAATTATCTGTTTTATTATACCTTATTTTATATGCGCCGTCAAGCCATAACGGGGAATATCTGCAAATTTTTTCGTTTTTTTGCCGATTTGCGCGCTTATTTCCCAAGTTTTTTTTGCGCGAGAATATGCATTGCGCACTCCACACGCTTTTTCATCATCGCGCACGTCGTTTCGTAAGGCACGTTGATATCGCCGTTGAAATTGTAATTGTTTGCGTTGCAACCGCCCGAGCAAATGAATTTCGCAAAGCAATTTTCGCACTTTTCACGGGTAAACAAGCAAGAATTTTTGAACAATTCGCGCGTGTCTTGACGGGTAATGCCTTCGTAGACGCTTCCCATCTTAAACTTTTCGTTGCCTGCAAACTGGTGGCAGGGATACAAATCGCCGTTGGGGGTTACCGAGAAATATTCGTTGCCCGCACCGCACGCGGAAACGCGCTTAGAAAGACAAGGCCCGCCTTCCAAATCGATGTTGAAGTGGAAGAAATTAAAGCCTTCGCCCTTGAAATGCCTGTCCAAATACGCTTCGCACAGGTTTTCGTATTCTTCGGAAATCCTGTCCAAATGCTCCGCGCCGATTTTCAAATCTTCAATGTCCGTTACGACGGGCTCCATCGAAATCGAGTCTACGCCCTGGTCGGCAATAAAGAGTACGTCCTTTGCAAAGTCAAGATTTTTCGCCGTGAACGTACCGCGCACGTAATAACTTTTCTCGCCACGCAAGGAAATAAATTTCTTGATTTTATCAATAATCAAATCGAACGTGCCCTTGCCGTTTATCGATTTTCTGATGGCGTCGTGCACTTCCTTTCTTCCGTCCAGCGAAAGCACGACGTTTTCCATTTCTTCGTTGAAGAATTGAATCGTTTCGTCGTTCAAAAGCAGGGCGTTGGTCGTCGTCGTGAACAAGAATTTCTTGCCTGCTTTCGCCCCTGCCTCCTTCGCGTAGTACACCGTTTGTTTCAAAACGTCCAAATTCATCAACGGCTCGCCACCGAAGAAGTCCATTTCAAGTACCTTGCGTTTACCGCTGTTTTCAATGAGAAAATCAACGGCTTTTTTCGCCGTTTCAAAGCTCATACTCTCGCGCTTAGAGTGGTACGCGCCTTCGTCGGCAAAACAATATCTGCAACGGAAATTGCAATCGTGGCAGATATGGATACAAAGCGCCTTCACTTCGTCCGATTTCATCGGATAGCTTTTCACTTCGTCCTTAAAAAGCAAGCCTTCGTCTTTAAGCGCCTGCACGTCGGCAAGAATTTCCTTCACCTGCGCGTCCGTGATGTACGTAATATCGACGTCTTGACCTTCTTCCTTTGCTTTCAAATAATCGGCGGTGGGTTTATCACACTCGTGCAAAGAGCCACTGCCGACGTCGTATATGTAATTTTTATCGCGATAACTGAATACGTGTATCAAAGGTTTACCCCCGTATTTTTTCCTAAACTCGCTTAAAAACGGCGTACCGAAACAATACGCCGTTTTTCTTAGCCTGATTTTGTTGGTTTTCCCTTCCTAAAAGAAAGATTATTTGCGTTCGATTTTTTCTTCGCGCGTAATTCTTTCGCAGGACTGGTTGCCTACCGTACAGCTGGTTTTGCAAGCGGATTGGCAGGTGCTTCTGCATTCGCCACAAGCGGTCACTTTCTTTTCTGCGGGTTTCGCAATCGTCTTAATCATAATATCGTCCTCCTGATGATACGTAAGATTTATTGCCCTTATTATAATACACTTTCCCAAAAATTGCAAGCGCTTTCCTGCACTTTTTTATAGTTTCCTACGGAAATACGCTTTTTTCTTGCTTACCTGCCCACGTTTACGCCGATAATCCCACCGACGACGCCTGCAAACGCGGAAACGAGCAATTCGAAAACGATAAGCCACGTCAGCGAAAAATCACCGCCGATTGCCGAAAACGCAAGATAGGACAGCATGGCAAAAAGTAGCCCCACAGCACCGCCTTTCAACCAGCCCTTCTCCCCTCGAATCATCGTCAGCGCGCCCAAAAACGCGCATGCGATTTTCACCGTTTGCGTAATCGGGTACACCGATTTTTCGGAAAGAGAACCCACGCGTAACACGTACGCAAGTACGACGGAAAACAGCAAGGAAAACGCAAGCGCTAAGCCCACGCCCTTGACGATAGAAAATAAGCCCTGCCCGTAGGAATTTTCATTTCTCATAAAAAAACACCTCCGCAGTATCGTATGCGAAGGTGTCCTTTGGTTATGCTATATTTTATTCTTCCGTTTTCGTTTCTTCGAAAACTTCTTCCTGCACCGCTACGGGCGCTTCTTCTACGGGCGCTTCTTCCACGGGTGCTTGCTCTGCGGGCGCTTCCGCTTTCTTAGCCACCGCATCCGTTTGATAAACTGCCTTCTTATCAAACTTCAAATAGCATTTGCCCGACTTTTCCGAACCCGTTTCCAAAATAAACGTGTTGTCTTCTGGACAAATTTCTACGACTACGCCACAAACACCGCCGATGGTTTTTACCTTGTTGCCCGGCTGAATCGCGTCAAGCGTCGCCGTAATTTCCTGTTCGCGCTTTTTCTGCGAACGTCTGCTAAGGATAAAGAACACGATAACCGCCGCCAAGATGACGAGCATGAATACGTAACCGCCTGCACCGCCTTGCGTGCTTTCGTCTGCCAACAAATTCCACAACATATGCTAACTCCTTCAAACGTGCGTTTCACACGTCCACAAATTCTATATTCCTATGATACCCTTTTTTACCTTTTTTTGCAAGCGTTTTTCAAAAGTTTTCTCGTTTTTTTTAATTTTTCGTCTTTCCGCCACAATCGGCAAATGGAAAACGGCGGTTTTGCACCGCCGTTTTTTATCTGATTTTATGCGTTCAACGCGTACCTGCCCCACTCTTTTTGTCTTTTGTCTTGCGTTTTTCACCCAAAACGTTGACGAGAATATACGCACCCAAAAGGAGTGCCACCGAAAAAAAGAGCACCAAATACATCTGCCAAATCTCCACTTGGTTTCCAAAGAAATAGGCGTTGCAGTCAAACGTATTTTTAATTTCTTCAACGGCTTGAGGCGGAAATCCGTCCGCTTCCAACGCTGAAAACGCGCCCTGCATCGCGTGGCTTCTAACCAGCGACGTTCCGTAAGCGCCGGGGAAGAACGACAAAACGTTTCTAAGCCCTTCAGAAAATTGCGACATCGGCATATACGCACCGCAAATAAAGCCGTAGCCCGAGCTGACGATAGAGCCCACCGCCGAAAGCTGACCCTGCGTCCTTAACGGATAGCAAACGAGCGCGGAAAGCGCCGTGCCAAACGACGTCAACAGCAATACGTCCAAAAGCAGGCATAAAACGTCCGTAAAGGACAAATACCAGCCCGTAATCGCCAAGTAGATAAACCCTAGCACCGTCGCCACTACGCTGATTAAAAGCCCGTTTATGAAGGTGGCAACGAAATAGCCCACGGCAAGCGAACGCGGTTTTACAGGCGCAACCGTTAAGTCGTTTCTTGCGCCCGTTACCTTGTCTTGCACGGAAATCAAATTCGCGCAGAACGTAACGGTAACCGCGCTGACGGAAAGCAGGGAGGAAAGCAGTATCCCCCCAACCAAACCCTTCACGACGTCGCCGTTGATAGGCGCGCCGACGGGAAGTGCGGAAAGCAGACTGTCTTCGTATACGTTGTACAAAAACGTCGCGTACAAAACAAGCAAGATTATCGGTGTAATCAACGACGTAAACAGCGTGCCTTTGTCCTTAAAAAACAACGACACGTTGCGTTTTATCAATGCGCCAACCGTTTTCATACGTTTTCTCCTTCTGCCTTTTTGCCCGTTACCGCCAAGAAAACGTCGTCCATTTTGCCTTTAACGATTTCGTAGTCGGTGAAAATATGCGGATATTCCAAAATCAACGCCGTCGCCACCGCCGTACTCGGCACGGACACACGATAGCCGTCGCGAATTTTTTCGTACGGCTTATTCAGCGTTTTTACGTCTTCTTCGCTTGCGCCGTACAAGAGAATATAATCGCCGGCGTACTCGTTTTTAAGCGCAAGTGGCGTACCTTCCGCCACAATTTTACCGCGGTCCAAAATCACGACGTAGTCCGCCTCTGCGGCTTCTTCCATATAGTGCGTCGTTAAAAAGACGGTGATACCTTCCGTTTTTCTAAGTTTTTCAATTTCCATCCAAACCGCACGACGCGTCTGCGGGTCTAAGCCAGTCGTCGGCTCGTCTAAAACGAGAATACTCGGTTGATGTAAAAGCGCCCTGGCAACGTCCACCCTGCGTCTTTGACCGCCTGAAAGTTTGCCGTACGGACGGTTTAAGATATCATCCAACTCAAACGGTTTGGCAAGGTTGCGCAATCGTTCTTCAAAAGCGTTGCCGAAAATGCCGTACATCGACGCCCTGCTTTTCAAATTCCCGTACACGCTAATCGCCTTATCCAACGCGGGGTTTTGGAAAACGACGCCAAGTTCCCTACGGATTTCGTCGCCGTGTTCGTCCAAGTTTTTCCCGTTAATCTCAACCCTGCCCCCATCTTTTTGCAATTGACCGCACAAAATGGAAATCGTCGTGCTCTTTCCTGCGCCGTTGTGTCCCAAAAAGGCAAACAGTTCGCCTTTTCGCACTTCAAAGGAAAGGTCGTCCACCGCCTTAATCTCGCCGTAGCTTTTTTTCAAATTTGAAATTTTAATACTTTTTTCCATAACAACCTTACAATGATTCAAAGACCTGCACACCGCGTTTTTTCAGCCATACCACCAGCGCAACCACCGCGCCGAGAATTAAGAACGTCCAAACGAGCACGTACAGCCAAGCCACGAAATATTCGCCGACGGCAAGCCACAAAAGACAAGCCAATAAAACAACGCCCCAAGTACCGAACATGGCAATCATCGTGGCAACGCCTTGTTTTACCGCCACCGTTTCGTTCGTCCATTTTAAGTTGGGGAATTTGAGATTGAGCATCAACCCTGCCACCCCGACGAAAATGATAAAGGACAGGCAAACGGCAAGCAAAAGCAAAATTTCCCAAAACGCCAAGCCCATACCAACCCCTACCGAAATACCGCAAAAAAGGAGCGGAAGAAGGCAAATAGAAATATGCAAATACAGTTTCGCTTTCAAAACGTCCCAACTGCGAACGGGAAGCGAGCGAATTACCCAAAGCGAATCCCCTTCCAAGGACACCGAACACGCTGTAAGCGTGTTCATACCCGTCAGCGCGCAAACGATAAGCGTCGCCGTCAAAAGGGTGGTGTCGCCTGCAAATACGCCTTCGCCAAAAAGCCCGAAAAGCGAGCCGTCGATTAGACTGAAAACGGCATACAAAATCGCAAGAATCGAACCCATGGACGCGTTGAGCATATAAACGGGGGACTTGATATAGCGCAAAAATTCTTTTTTGAAGAGCGCGAATTGCGCGCCACGCTGAACGCCCGTTTCGCCTTTATATTTTGCCTTACGCTCGCCACGGTTACGCGTTGCAAGGCGAAGATAGGTACGCGAAATTAACAAGAACACGAGCGTGAACAACGCGCCGAAAATCGCCACGAACGCCAACAGTTGGAGTGCGTCGCCTGCCACGCCTTTCCCAAACGCGGCAAAAGGATAGAGCGCGGTTTCCATTACCGACGAGATTTCCTCGCCGTTTGAAATAAAATAGGACAAACCTTCCGTCAGTTTAGAAATCGCAACGAAATACGCCACCAAAAAACCGATGGTCAACACCATCGTCACCAAGTTTTTCATCGGTAAACGCGACGTCAAACAGGCGATTAAAAAGCCAAGCAAACAGCAAAGCGCCGTTGTGCCCACCGTCAACGTAAAAAGCGCAACCAAGCCAAATAGCAAGGTCAAAATGGAAAATTCTACGGTGATGAAATACACCAAAATCGTAGGCACAAGCGCCAGCGCTTGGAACAGCAAAATGAAGGCGTACAAACCAAGCACGCGTGATAATAAAATGTATTTTGGCGGAATCGGCATAGAGAGCAAAAGGTCGTTGTCTTTCGCCTCGTACAGTTTCGCCTTCGCAATAAACGCGCCACCGACAACGCCTACCCCCGTCGCAATCACACCCATCAGCGAGAAGTACAACCACGTGTAGCCGTTGACGGAAAACGCTTCGCAAAACGACTCGGCAATTCCCCAAAACATCATCCCGCCCGAAAAAACGGCGTACAATATTAAAAAAGCAAATCCAAACACCGCCCCTTTACCGCGCCGTGCGCCCGTCTTGCCCATCGTGAAAAAGGACAAGGTTTCCAGCGCTTGCTTTTTTAACAATGCTTTTATCATGACTTCCCCTTCTTATTCCGCAAGTTCTAAGAACACGTTTTCCAGGCTGGTATCCCCTTTCACTTCGTCCATGGTACCTTCCTTGATAAGTTTGCCGTCCTTAATAATGGCAATTTTATCGCACAGTTTTTCCGCGACGTCCAACACGTGCGTCGAGAAGAAAATAGCACCGCCTTTATTACAAAGTTCGCGCATCATCCCTTTCAACGTATGCGACGCCTTCGGGTCAAGCCCGACAAACGGCTCGTCCATAACGATAAGCGACGGCTCGTGCATGAACCCGGAAATGAGCGCAAGCTTTTGTTTCATCCCGTGCGAATACGTAGAAATCGGTTGCGCCAGCGCAGGCGTCAAAGCAAGCGCGCCCGCATACTTTTCAATTTTTTCCTTGCGTGACGCCGTATCCATGCCAAAGACGTCCGCAACGAATTGCAGGTATTGTATCCCCGTCATAAACCCGTACAAATCGGGGTTGTCGGGAATATACGCAATGTTTTTTTTGCACGCAAGCGGATTTTCCTTCACGGACTTACCGCCCACGAAAATTTCGCCTTCTTCAAACTGCAAAATACCGCAAACCGCCTTCAACGTCGTCGTCTTCCCCGCGCCGTTGTGTCCGATAAACCCGTACACTTCCCCACCTTTAATATGCAAGGAAAGTCCGTCCACCGCGCGTTTTTCCCCGTACGTCTTCGTCAAATTTTCAATTCTTAACATATCTTTCTCCCAAATGATATAACGCGTGATATCATTTTGATATTAAAATTATAGCATCGAAAAAATCCGATGTCAAGTGTTTTTACTAAAAAAGTGCAAAGGACGGAAAAAACCGTCCTTTTTTCTTACCATTTCCCTTCGCCACCGTATTTTTGATAGAAGTCGCGTGCGAAGTCTTTCACGTAGCCACCCAAAATCGACTGACGAAGACCCTTCATCAATTTATGCAAGAACGTGATGTTATGCAAACTGAGTAGCATCGCGCCGTACATTTCGTTGACGTTGATAAGGTGTCTTAAATACGCCTTCGTATAGTTTTTACAGCAGTAGCAATCGCACTCGTCGTCAAGGGGCGTAAAATCTTCCTTGAATTTACCGTTTCTAACGACCACCCTACCTTTCGACGTCATTGCCGTACCGTTTCTTGCGATACGCGTCGCCAAAACGCAGTCGAACATATCAATCCCCCTAAGCGTGCCTTCAATCAAGCAATCGGGCGAGCCGACGCCCATCAAATATCTGGGTACGTCGGTAGGAAGGAGCGGTTGTAAATCGTCCAAAATTTCGTACATCAAGGGCTTGGGCTCGCCAACGGAAAGTCCGCCAAGCGCAATGCCGTGTTTCACGAACGGCAAGGTACGGCGAAGGCTTTCCCTGCGCAAATCCTTGTACATATTCCCTTGCACGATGGGGAAAAGCGCCTGTTCGGGCTTGTTATGGAATTTATAACAACGTTCCAGCCACTCCGCCGTTCTTTTCATCGCTTTCTCCGCCTGCGCGTGGTTATACCCGTATTCACTACACTCGTCAAACGCCATGATAATATCCGCGCCCAAGTTCTGTTCTACCTGCATCGCCTTTTCCGGCGTGAAGAAGTGCTTACTGCCGTCGATATTCGACGAAAATTCAACGCCTTCGTCCGTGATTTTATTCAGTTTGCCAAGCGAGAATACCTGAAATCCGCCACTGTCTGTCAAAATCGGCTTATCCCAGTTCATAAATTTATGCAATCCGCCCGCCTTTTTGACGACTTCGTCGCCCGGGCGCATGTATAAATGGTACGTGTTCGCAAGAATAATTTGCGAGCCGGCTTCCTTCAAATCGCGCGGGAAAACCCCCTTTACCGTCGCTTGCGTGCCGACGGGCATATACACGGGCGTTTCGATATCCCCGTGCGGAGTGTGTAAAATCCCTGCGCGCGCGCCCGTTTCGGGGTCAGTCTTAATCAGCTCAAAGGAAAAATATTCGTTGTTCACAGCATAGCTCCCTTTCTTTTTCTCTTGGATATTATAACAAAATTCCACGCAAAATGCAAGGTTTTTTCGCCCTTTCCTTCGGATAACAAAAAATACTTTTATACGTTATATTCAACAATTTTATACATTTATGCAAAAGAAAAGGCAAATTTTATGAAAAAAAGTCGGTTTTGTTGCAAAATCGGTTGACTTATTCAAAAAATAGGCGTACAATAAGGCTCTAAATAAAAATATCATATAAGGAGATATATTATGAAACTTAGAAAAATTTTGGCAACCGTACTTGCAACCATCGCTACCGTAGCGACGTTTGGTTTTGCTGGCTGTGGCGGTGAAAACGTAAAGGTTATGAAGGACATCCTTTTGACGGAAGAAGACTATGCGTTTGCAATCGCAAAGGAAAACACGGAACTCTTGGAAGACGTAAACGGTTTGCTTGCGGCTTGGGACGCTGACGGCAGTTTGGACACTCTTATCAATTCCTATTTCGACGGCGACCCTACGTTCACGTACGAGAACAAGACAAGCACGCCTGCTGAAACGGATTTCGTCATGGCGACCAACGCAGCTTTCCCCCCGTTCGAATATAAGAAAGGCGACAAGTTTACGGGCGTTGACGTACAAATCGCGTACAACATCGCGCAAGCGCTTGGCAAAAACCTTTTCGTATACGATATGGAATTCGACTCCATCATTGCAAGCGTTAAGGGTGGCGAAAGCGACATCGGTATGGCTGGTATGACGGTCAACGAAACCAGACTTACGCAAGTTAACTTTGCGACCCCTTACTATTCGTCCGCACAGGTCATTACCGTCCGCGCTGACGACACGACGTTCGACGGTTGCACGACGGCAGCGGAAGTAGAGGCAATCCTTGCATCGAAGACGAAGGATTATAAAGTAGGTACGCAAAACGGTACGACGGGTTATATGTACACGGCAGGCGATGAAGGCTTTGGCTACGATGGTTTCACCAACCTTACGACCAACGGCTATACGACGGGCGCACTTGCAATGAAGGACCTTTCTAACGGCAAAATTGACGCAGTTATCCTTGACCTTCAACCTTCCCTTCTTATTGCTGAATCCGTAAACAAATAATTTTTCAGGGATATTTTTATGACGAACTTTGACATCTTCTACGAGTATTTTATCGTATACGAAGGGTACAAAGATTACTTCACAGGACTGAAAAACACCGCAATCATTGCGGTGTTTGGTCTTTTGATAGGTTTCCTTATCGGTTGTTTAATCGCAACCGTTAAGATTGTACCCGTCAAAAATAAAGTGCTCGCCGTTGTGGAAAAAATCTGCGACGTTTACGTTGCCCTGTTCCGTGGCACGCCTATGACCGTACAGTTGCTTTTGATGCACTTTGCCCTCTTCCCTATGATGGGCATCGACGTAAGAACGGAGTTTGAAGCGGTGCTGATTTTCGGTATGAACAGTGGTGCTTATATGGCGGAAATCCTGCGAAGCGGTATCAACGCCGTAGACGGCGGACAAATGGAAGCCAGCCGCTCGTTGGGGTTTGGTTTTATACAATCTATGGTGCGCATCGTTTTACCGCAAGCCATCAAAAACATCCTTCCCACGCTCGGCAACGAATTTATTGCACTTATCAAGGAAACGTCCGTCGTTAGTTTTATTGCCGTCGTCGACGTTACGAAGGCATTGAAATCGATTGCGGATTCCACGACCGAATATTTCGTGCCCTACATCGTGTTGGCGTTGACCTATCTTGTAATCGTACTCGTTATTACTTGGCTTATCAAACTAATGGAAAGGAGATTTGCGAAAAATGAGCGATAATAAGACAAAACCCCTTTTAAGGGTAGAAAATTTATGCAAATCCTTCGCGAAATTAGACGTTTTGAAGGGCGTAACGACGGACATTTACAAAGGCGACGTGGTTGCCATTATCGGGCCTTCCGGTTGCGGTAAATCAACCTTCCTTCGTTGTTTGAATTTCTTAGAAACGCCGTCCGCAGGCAAAATCACCTTCGCAGAAGAAACCATCTACAAAAACGAACGCGTCTATCTCAAACAAAAAATGAAGAAACTGCTCCTTTTGAAAAAGAGCAAGCAATTCGACGAAACCGCGAAGGCGGAATACGAAAAGTTGGACGCAGAATACCGCACTTTGAAGGCGGAAGAAAAGGCGATTGAAAAGGCGACGATGAAAGCGATTAACCTGCACCGCCAAAAAATCGGTATGGTTTTCCAGCAGTTCAACCTTTTCCCGCATCTCACCGTCCTTCAAAACATCACGCTTGCACCGATGAAATTGAAAAAGCTTGCAAAAGCGCAGGCGGAAGAACAAGCGATGGCACTTTTGAAAAAAATCGGTTTGGAAGACAAGGCAAACGCCTACCCGTCCACCCTTTCCGGCGGTCAAAAACAGCGTATTGCCATCGTCCGCGCCCTTGCGAAGAACCCCGACATTATGCTCTTTGACGAGCCGACGTCCGCGCTTGACCCCGAAATGGTCGGCGAAGTATTAAACTTAATGACGGAACTTGCCAAAGAAGGTATGACGATGGTCGTCGTAACCCACGAAATGGGCTTCGCCAAGGAAGTGGCGTCGCGCGTTATCTTCATGAACGAAGGCGTCATTAAGGAAGAAAACGAGCCGAAGGCGTTCTTCGAAAACCCTCAAGACGAACGTTTGAAAGATTTCCTTTCGAAAGTTTTATAAGCAAAAAAAGGACTTCCACTGTGGGAAGTCCTTTTTTATTTTGTCAAAACGGCGTTGATACGAGCAAGACGAGAAACCACGAAGAAGCGTGCAAGGACGCACGTGACTGAGTGGCGACGAAGTATTGCGACCTATAAACGTCGTTTTTATTCTAATTCAAACGCGCCGGTATAGAGCTGATAATACGTGCCCTTTTGTTCGATGAGCTGGTCGTGCGTACCGCGTTCGATAATCTTGCCGTGGTCCAAAACCATAATCGCGTTGGAATTGCGTACCGTGGAAAGTCTGTGCGCGATGACGAAAACCGTCCTGCCTTTCATAAGTTTATCCATACCGTCCTGTACCAACGCTTCCGTACGCGTGTCAATCGACGACGTCGCTTCATCCAAAATCATCGCAGGCGCGTCCGCAACCGCCGCGCGTGCAATCGATAAAAGCTGTCTTTGTCCTTGCGACAGGTTTGCGCCGTTGTTTGTCAGCATCGTTTGATAGCCGTCGGGCAAACGCGTTATGAAATCGTCCGCGTTGGCAAGTTTTGCCGCTTCTATACACTCTTCGTCCGTTGCATCCAGCCTGCCGTAACGGATATTTTCCATAACCGTACCCGTAAACAAGTTGGTGTCCTGCAAAACGATACCCAGCGAGCGTCTAAGGTCGGCTTTTTTAATTTTATTGACGTTGATTCCATCGTAACGGATTTTGCCGTCGGCAATGTCGTAGAAACGGTTGATTAGGTTGGTAATCGTCGTTTTTCCCGCGCCCGTCGCGCCAACGAAGGCAATCTTCTGCCCCGGCTTTGCGTACAACGTAACGTCCGTCAAAACCTGCTTTTCGGGCACGTATCCAAAGTCGACCATATCCATTACGATATCGCCCCTAAGACGCGTATACGTCGTCGTGCCGTCCGCTTTATGGAAATGTTTCCACGCCCAAACGCCCGTTCTTTCCGACGTTTCGACAAGGTTTCCTTCTTCGTCTTCCTTTGCATTGACCAAGGTGACGTATCCTTCGTCCTGTTCCGATTGTTCGTCCATCAACGCAAAGATACGGCTTGCGCCGGCAAGACCCATCGCCATCATCGAAACCTGATGCGACATTTGGTTGACGATTTGCGTAAAGTTTCTCGATATCCCCAAAAAGGCAACGATGACGCCTATACCCAACACTTCCGTGCCGTTGAAGATACTTCCAAGCCCGACGTTGGGCGCTTTCAAGGCAAACAACGCACCGCCGACAATCGCCAACAATACGTACGTCAAATTGCCGATATTTCCAAGAATAGGACCTAATACGTTGCCGAACACGTGCGCGCGTTGGCTATCTTTATACAACTGCTCGTTAAAGCAGTCGAAATCGTCCTTTGCTTCGTCTTCGTGCGTGAACACCTTGACGACCTTTTGTCCCTTCATCATTTCTTCGACGAAACCTTCCGTTTTCGCCAACGACGACTGTTGCGCAACCATATATTTCGCGCTGTTTCCGCCGATTTTCTTGACGACGAACGTCATCGAAACGGTGCTCAGCAATACGACGAGAAACAACCACAAACTATACGTCATCATAATCACGATGGACGTAATCAAAGTCAAGGAACTGCTGAAAATCGTGGGCAAACTTTGCCCTATCAGTTGGCGCGTAGCGTCCGTGTCGTTGGTGTACGTACTCATAATATCGCCGTGCGCGTGCGTGTCGAAATACTTAATCGGCAGGGTTTGCATTTTTGCAAACATATCTTCACGGAAATGGTACAACATGCCCTGCGTCACCGTCGCGCCGATTCGCGTGTACAGGAAACTGCACAAAGTAACAAGCGTGTACGCAACGACCATCATAATAATCAAGCCGATAAGTCTGCCTTGAATTTCCGCGCTCAATCCGCCTACGCTTCCTAAAGCAGGCGTGATGACGTCGTCCACCAACATTTGCATATAAATCGAAGACACAAGACTGCCTATCGAACTGATGGCAATGCAGGCGAAAATGGCGACCATACGCCATTTATAGTACTTAAACAACGTTTTCAAAAGCCGTCCAAACGTGCCTTTTTTCACAACGCCTTTGGGCACGGGCATACCGCGTCCACGCATAGGGCCTTTGGGCATAGAAGGGGTTCTTCTTTGTTCCGCCATTACGCTTCACCCCCTTCCGAAGTCTTCTTGGTTTGCACTTCGTAAATTTCGCGATAAATCTCGCTGGTTTGCATAAGCTCGGCGTGGTTGCCGACGGCAACGATTTTACCGCCGTCCAAAACGACGATTTTGTCCGCGTGCTCAATCGACGAAACGCGCTGGGCAATGATAATTTTCGTCGTATCGGGGATTTCTTCCTTAAACGCACGGCGAATCAACGCGTCCGTCTTCGTATCCACCGCCGACGTCGAATCGTCCAAAATCAGCACCTTCGGCTTGCGGAGCAAGGCACGCGCGATGCAAAGACGTTGTTTTTGACCACCCGAAACGTTTGTACCGCCCGCCTCGATGTACGTATCGTACCCGTCGGGGAACGCGGTGATAAATTCGTCCGCTTGCGCCAACTTACAAACGCGGACAATGTCTTCGTCCGACGCGTTTTTGTCGCCCCAACGCAGATTTTGTTTAATCGTGCCCGAAAACAGGACGTTCTTTTGCAAAACGACGGCAACTTCTTCGCGCAACACTTCCAAGTCGTAGTCCTTAACGTTGACACCGCCGACAAACACTTCGCCTTCCGTCGCGTCGTATAAACGGGGAATCAACTGAATCAAGGTTGTTTTCGACGAGCCGGTACTGCCCAAAATACCCACCGTTTCGCCCGATTTAATATCTAAATCGATGTCGGAAAGCGCGAATTTTTCGGCGGTTTTCGCGTACTTGAAATTGACGTTTACAAAACGGATTGCACCGTCTTTGTCTTCTTTCACGCCGTTTTCAGGGCTAGCCAGGTCACTTTCTTCGTTTAAGATTTCCGCGATACGTCTGCCCGATTCAAGCGACATAGACAGCATAACGAAAATCATCGAAAACATCATAAGACAGGACAGCATTTGTATACCGTACTGGATAAGCGCGGACAGTTCGCCCTTGCCAAAGCCTTCAAACGACGCCCAATGCGTATGGTCGATGATGGCGTACGCCGCGAACACGGAAATTAAAATGGACACGAAATTCATAAAGAAGGTCATCACGGGCGTGTTGAGCGCAAGCACCTTTTCCGCGCGCGTGAAGTCGTCGCGGACTTCGCCTGCCGCCTTTTGGAATTTCTGCGTTTCGTAATCTTCACGGACGAAGGATTTGACGACGCGGATACCGCCTACGTTTTCCTGCACCGAGTTGTTCAACGCGTCGTACTTTTTGAAAATACGGCGGAAGAACGGCATAACAAAACGCATAATCGCCACGAGAATTAAGCCCAAAACGGGCGTCATCGCAAAGAAAATCCACGCGAGCTTGGGGTTAATCGTAAAACTCATGATGATGGCGAACAAAAACTGCAAAGGCACGCGAATTACGATTCTAAGACACATTTGGTAGGATTGTTGTACGTTGGTAACGTCCGTCGTCAAACGCGTAACCAAAGACGACGTCGAAAACTTGTCGACGTTAGAAAAAGAAAAGTTTTGCACCTTATAAAACAAGTCGTGACGCAAATTTTTCGCAAAGCCACAGCTTGCCGTCGCTGCAAATTTCCCCGCCAAAACACCCGACGCCATCGAAAGCACCGCAAACAAAAGCAATAAACCGCCGTACTTAAAAATGGCGCGCATTGCAACGTCCGACGAAATGCCGTCGACGTCAATCGCGCCGATAAGCTTTGCCATCATAAACGGAATCAAGCACTCGCAAAAGGCTTCCAACGTCATAAAAAAGGGCGTGATGAGCGACGGCTTTTTGTATTCGCGCACACTTTTCAAAAGCGTGCCCACCATCTTCATCCCCTTTTCTTTTTTTACTTTTTCCGCCATAGTTTCTCCTTTAACGTTAAGTATTAACGTTATTTATTGTATTCGATTCCTTGCCGATTGTCAACCGCTTAACGCCTTTTTTTCCACCTTTCACAAAAAAATCATTTATTTTTTCAATCTAACCACAAAAGAAAACGGGGTTTTTAGTCCCCGTTTTTCCGTTCAACGCATACCTGTATGCCTTATTTTCGTATAAAAGCGTATAAAAGCACAAATGCAACCAAACAAACGCACGTAACGATTAAGCGCACTTTTTTGCGCTTTTCGTCCGTCATCGGTACGTATATTTTATAACCGCACAAAGGGCAAACCCCGTTTTCCATCACCGATTTACAACGTTTACAATGCAACGTTTCCGTCGCCGTAGCGCGCTGACCCACGGTACGCATTTGCCCGTCCGTTTCGCGCCCCTTTTGCAGTTCTTTTTCAAATTCGGCAAGCATTTCCGCTTCTTGTTTTTTTCTTTCCTTTCTCGTTTGTTTGGACATACTTTCTCCTTAAAGCAACGTTTCAAACACGCGAAGTGCGGAATCGAACACCCGTCCGACAACCCCGCGTTTCACGTCTTCCTCCGTGCATAATTTCGATTCTGTAAACGTTTTTTCGCAGTCTTCTTTCAGCGCCCTTACCGCATCTGCGCCCGTGAAGTACACCGCGTTTTCAAAGTGTAAATATAAACTTCTATAATCCAAGTTAATCGTCCCAACGACGGCGCTTTCGCCGTCGCAAAGCATACTTTTCGCGTGAATAAACCCGGGCGTGTATTCGTAAATTTTTACACCTGCCTTCATAAGAACGCCGTAATTCGCCCTAGTCAATCGGTACACCGCCTTCTTATCGGGAACCCCCGGCGTCACAATCCGCACGTCCACACCGCGCAAAGATGCAAGGCAGAGCGCTTCGCGCATCGTGTCGTCCAGCACCAAATAGGGCGTGAATACGTACACGTAGTTTCTCGCGCGTTGAATTAGGTCGAGATACACCGTTTCGCCAACGCTGATTTTATCCAGGGGCGAATCGTCGTAGGGCAAAATTTTCGCCCCGCCCTTATCGACGGATGCCTTTCGTGGCAACAAATAGTTTTTGATATCTTCTTTGTCTTCCCTAACGGCGTTGAACAGATTGAAAAACATCAGCGTAAACGAAGAAACGGCGTCGCCCGTAACCTTCAAACCCGTATCCTTCCAGTATCCGAGCTTTGAACGTTCGTTGATATATTCGTCCGCAAGATTTACACCGCCCGTAAACGCAACTTCGCCGTCGACAACCAAAATTTTGCGATGGTCGCGGTTGTTCATTTTCACGCTGAAAATAGGCACGATTTTATTAAAAGAAGTCGCGCGCACGTTTTTATGCAGGGACTGCAAATATCTATCGTACTTAGGCGGAAGTTTCAACATACACCCAAAATCGTCGTAAAGAACGCGTACCTGCACCCCTTCCTCCGCTTTTTCCAAAAGAATTTTCAATATCTCGCCCCACATTTTGCCATGCTCGATAATGAAATATTCCACCAAAATAAATTTTTTCGCTTTCTTCAACGCGTCCAGCATCTGCGAAAACATCTTTTCGCCACTTTCATAATAGGTAACGTCCCCGTTTTGAAAGGTTGGATAACGCGCCACACGGGACAAATACGTTTGCATACCGTCCGCGCGCGTTTGCGGTTTGTTTATCGGCGTTTCGCCGTACGTTTCCTGATAGACGCGCCTATTTTCACGCGTCGCGTCTTCTATTTTACGCCTTAGTTTCCAATTCGAACGCGCGTCGCCGTACAAAAGATACATCGGCGCGCCAACGACGGGGAATACCAAGATAAAGATAATCCAGTTGAGCCTTGTCGACGGCTTATCCGTGCGATTGATAAGGTATAAAACGCAAACAATCGACAATACGCCCGTAACCACTTGTACGATAAGCGCAACGGACGAATTGTAGGCAAACCCGTACAAAAAATATCCGTATAAACAAAGCTGTCCAAGCACCAAAAGCATAAAGACGTAAAAACGATTGTACAAAAACCGTTTGTTGGTTCTGTCGTTTTTTATCGTCCGCTCTATCCACTTTTTCTTGCGTTTCGTCAGCTTTTCTGCCATTTTATTATACACCCCTTTCTTCGCTTTGTCAAACGCCTATTATATAATATAGTATAGCCATTTTCGTTAAAAGTGCGTATGCTACGTGTTAAAAGTATGTAAAATTTCGTCGTTTTTCCCTTTTTTTCCTGCGGTGGAAAAAATTTTTTGTTTTTTCAAAAAATTTTTTCAAAAAACTATTGACAAATGCTCGTTTTTATATTATACTGTAATCAGTTATTAGAACTAAATCCTAATAAGAAGATAAAATATTGATTGAGAGGTAAGTAAAATGAAGTACGTATGTAAAGTATGTAAGCACGTGGTTGATGGCGAAGCACCTGAAGTTTGCCCCGTTTGCAAACAGGTAAACCAGTTTGAAGCGGTAAAACCCGAACTTAAAGGTTCGAAGACGGAAGCAAACCTTTGGACGGCGTTCGCAGGCGAATCGCAGGCAAGAAATAAATACACCTATTTCGCAAGCAAGGCAAAGAAAGACGGTTTTGTACAAATCGCGGCTATCTTTGAAGAAACGGCGAAAAACGAACAAGAACACGCAAAAATTTGGTTTAAGCTCCTTCACGGTGGCGCAATCCCCTCGACGGCAGAAAACCTGCTTGCGGCGGCAGAAGGCGAAAACTACGAATGGACGGATATGTACCACGAATTTGCTAAAGTTGCGCGTGAAGAAGGCTTTGAAGACATCGCAACGTTGTTTGACGGCGTAGCGGCTATTGAAAAAGAACACGAAGACAGATATAGAAAGTTGCTTGCAAACGTAAAAGGCGACTTGGTGTTCACGAAGGACGGCGACGCCGTATGGCAATGCTCTAACTGCGGTCACATCGTCGTTGGTAAGAGAGCGCCCGAAGTTTGTCCTGTTTGCGCGCACCCTCAAGCATACTTCCAGGTAAGGGCTGAAAATTACTAATTCTCCATAAAGAAACTCTCCATATATGATGAAAGGGATGTTCCCTAAGGAACAGCCCTTTTTCTTTTTCAAAACCTTATAAGTTGTTTTTTACAAACGCGTCCAACACCGCTTCGGGCACAAACCCAAGACTGTTTGCAACGGGCTTTCCGCCCTTAAACGCAATGACGTTGGGGATGGACGAAACGCCGTATTTAATTGCCGCGCTTTCACAGTCGTCTTCGTCGACGTTGACTTTTACGAAAACCGCCTGTCCGTCGTACGTTTCCGAAAGCGATTCAAACACGGGCGCAAGCATCCTGCAAGGTCCGCACCAGCTTGCCCAAAAATCACAAATCACCGTCTTTTCCGACGAAGAAATCAAGCTTTCTAATTCCTGCGCGTTTACGTGTTTTACCATATCTATTTCCCCCTTTCTTCTTTAGTTTTGCTTATTTATTTGAAAAATATGCCGTCATATCCGCAAAAGCGACGCTTTCCACGTTCCCCGTTGCCATTTCCTTGACGTTGACTTTGCCTTCCGCCAACTCGTTTCCGCCAAGCACCGCAACGTATCTTGCACCGATTTTATCCGCGTACTTAAACTGCGCCTTAATCGAACGTTCCATATGGTCGATTTCCGCAAACACACCGTTTGCCCTAAGCGCAATGGCAAGCTCAAACGCCTTTCTTCTGCAGTCGGCGTCCATGCCTGCAATATACACGACGGGTTTGTCTTCTTCCACGCTTTGCACGCCCGTTTGCTCCATGACAATCAGCAAACGTTCAATCCCAGCCGCAAATCCAACGGCAGGCATACTGTTTCCGCCAAGTTGTTCAATCAAGCCGTCGTATCTACCGCCGGCACAAACCGTGCCCTGCGCCCCGATTGCCGAAGAAACAAACTCGAACACGGTACGGGTGTAGTAGTCCAAACCACGTACGATTCTGGGGTCGATTTCGTAAGAAATACCCGCCAAATCCAGGCACGCTTTCAATTCTTCGAAATGCGCGTGACAGTCAGCGCAAAGGTAATCTAAAATAGAGGGCGCGTCCTTGTTGATTGCCTTGCACGCGTCTTCCTTACAGTCTAAAAGCCTAAGCGGATTTTTCTCAAAGCGCGTCTTGCAATCATAGCAAAGCGACTCCACTTTCGGCGCGAAAAATTCTTTAAGCGCCTTGTTGAAATTCGCACGGCAAGTAGGACAACCGATAGAATTCACGTACAATTTCACCTGCAAACCAAGTTTTTTAAGCAGGGTGTCCGCCATCACGATGGCTTCCGCATCCGTTTGCGCGCCTTTCGCGCCGAACAACTCGACACCGAATTGATGGAATTCGCGAAGACGGCCTGCCTGCGGTCTTTCATAACGGAACGCGGGCGTGATATAATACATTTTCACGGGCAAAACGCCGTTTGCCATACCGTTTTCAATAAACGCGCGCACCGCGCCTGCCGTGCCTTCGGGTTTCAAAGTAATCGACCTGTCGCCCTTGTCGCGGAAGGTATACATTTCCTTAGTAACGATGTCCGTCGTGTCGCCTACTCCGCGCTGGAAAAGCTCCGTATGCTCGAACGTCGGCGTGCGGATTTCTTTTAAGTGGAAAAGTTTCGCCGTTTCACGCGCCACGCTTTCCACGTATTGCCATTTGTATGCGTCGGACGGCAAAACGTCCTTCGTGCCTTTGGGTATCGTAATCATAATGTTTCCTTCGTTTTACAAAATATATTTTTTCAGGTTTCTGTCGCCCGTCAACTTCTGCAAATGCTCGTCAACGTACTTTTTGTCAATGTGCAACGTGAACATCGGATAATCGCCACCTGCGTTAAACGAAATATCTTCCAAAAGATATTCCATAACCGTATGCAATCTTCTTGCACCGATGTCTTCCGAAGTCAAGTTCAGCTCTACCGACACTTCCGCAATGCGCTCGATTGCGCCTTCGTCAAATTGCAGGTCGATGTTGTCCACACCCAAAAGTTTGCCGTACTGGAAGGTAAGCGAATTTTCCGTTTCCGTCAAAATTTTCACAAAATCTTCCTTCGTCAAACTGTTGAGTTCCACCGAAACGGGGAATCTACCTTGCAGTTCGGGAATCAAGTCTTCAATCGACGCGACGTGGAAAGCGCCTGCCGCAATAAACAAAATAAAGTCCGTCTTAATCGGCCCGTATTTGGTCACCACCGTCGAGCCTTCTACAATCGGCAAAATATCCCTTTGCACGCCTTCACGCGAAACGTCCGCGCCGTTTCTATTGCCCTTGCCTGCAATTTTGTCGATTTCGTCAATGAACACGATGCCGTCGTTTTCCGCGCGGTAAATCGCTTCCGATTTAATGGCGTCTTCGTCCACCAACTTAGACGATTCTTCTTCCAGCGCAATTTGGAAGGCTTCGCGCACGGTAAAACGGCGTTTTTTCTTCTTCTGCTGGAACATATCCCCAAAGATACTGCCGATGGAAATTGCCGCACCGCCAGGGACAAGCTCCATAGGCTGAGGCGCGTCGACGACTTCCATTTCAATCGTGAAATAATCGTATTCGCCCCTTCTAAACCCTTCCAAAATGTTGTTTTCAAACACTTCTTTTGCGGTGTCGCCCTTTTCTTCCTTCTTCGCGTCCGCAAGCGCGCGCACGATACGTTTTTCCGCCAACGCCGTAGCCTTAGCCTTGACTTCTTCTTCCTTTTCCGCTTTCACAAGCCTATACGCGCACTCTGCAAGGTCGCGTATCATACCTTCGACGTCCTTGCCAACGTACCCGACTTCCGTGTATTTCGTCGCCTCTACTTTGACAAACGGCGCTTTTACAAGCTTTGCAAGACGTCTTGCAATTTCCGTCTTACCTACGCCCGTAGGCCCTTTCATAATGATATTTTTCGGCGTAATTTCTTCACGGATTTCAGGGGGCAGTTGCGCCCTTCTATAACGGTTTCTAAGCGCAATCGCCACCGCTTTTTTCGCTTCGCTTTGCCCGATAATGTATTTGTCTAACCTATACACGATTTGCTTAGGGGATAAATCCATCTTTACGCCTCCTTCGCCTTTCTCTTAGGCTTAGCGACAGGCGTTTCGCCCGCGCCCACCGTTTCGCAACGGATATTGTCGTTGGTAAACACGCAAATTTCCGACGCAATTTTCAACGCCTTTTTCGCAATCGTTTCCGCGTCGTAATCCGTTTCCTTATACAACGCGCGCGCCGCCGCCAAAGCGTAGTTTCCGCCACTGCCGATGGCGCAAACGCCTTCGTCCGGCTCTATCACTTCGCCCGTACCCGACAAAATCAGCAACGTATTTTCGTCCGCCGTAATCATCATCGCGTCCAACTTTCTACCGATTTTATCGCTACGCCAAAGCTCCGCAAGTTCGACAGCAGAACGCATCAAATTTCCGCCGAATTTATTTAACATACCTTCAAAGCGTTCGGTCAAAGCAAACGCGTCCGTCACAGACCCTGCAAAGCCCAAAATGACCTTACCGCCGAAGATACGGCGCACTTTTACCGCCGTGTTCTTGAAAATAACCGATTCGCCAAGCGTTACTTGACCGTCGCCGGCAATCGCCGTAACGCCCTTTCTTTTTACGGCGCAAATCGTCGTTCCTCTAAATTCCATACTCTTTTCTCCTTACTTATTAGGATTGTTTCGCCATCTCGTCGATTTTGGCAAGCGACCTTTCCGCAAGCGTCCGATACCGTTCTTTTTTGTCCTTGATACGGACGGGCAGGGGCGCAAGTATTCCAAAGTTCGCGTTCATCGGCTGAAAATCCTTGGTCGGCGTGGAAATATGCCGTTCTAACGCACCCAAAACGGTGTATTCGTCAAAGACGTGGGGCGTTCTTCCTAAAATTTCGTCCGCGATATGCACGGCGCAAAGCAATCCGCTTGCCGCGCTTTCGACGTAGCCTTCCACGCCCGTGATTTGACCTGCGAAAAATATCCTATGATTATTCTTACACGAAAAATCACGACTTAAAACGTCGGGCGATTGAATATACGTGTTTCTGTGCATAACGCCATAGCGTAAAAATTCCGCGTTCTTTAAGGCGGGAATCATCGAAAACACGCGCTTTTGTTCGGGGAATTTCAAGTTTGTCTGAAAGCCCACCAAATTGTAAGAAGTACCTTCTTCGTTTTCCTTTCTAAGTTGCAAAACGGCGTACGGGCGTTTGCCGTCTTCGTCAAAAAGCCCTACGGGCTTTAACGTGCCGAATCTCAGCGTATCTCTGCCCCTTGACGCCATCACTTCGACAGGCATACAGCCTTCGAAAATTTCGCGTTTTTCAAAGGCGTGCAATTCCGCTTTTTCCGCCTTCAAAAGCTCGTCCACGAAGGCGTAGTACTCGTCCTTAGACATAGGACAGTTGATGTAATCGCCCGTGCCCTTGCCGTATCTGTCCCCCGTAAACGACGTGTTTTCGTCGATACTTTCTGCGGACACAATCGGCGCGGACGCGTCGTAAAAATGCAAACCACCGCCCGTGAACTGCAAAATCTCGTCCGCCAAACTTTCCGCGGTCAACGGCCCGGTTGCAATAATCAAATACCTGTCCCCGTCCTTTTCAATTTTGGGCAGGGTTTTTACTTCTTCCGTCACCAACGTCAAGTTGGGACAATCTTTCAACTTTTTCGTAATGCTTGCGGAAAACTTTTCCCTATCCACGGCAAGCGCCGCACCTGCAGGGACGCTGGTTTCATCCGCGGTTTTGATTACCATCGAACCCAGCCTTCGCATTTCTTCCTTCAAAAGTCCGCAGGCGTTCGCGTAAACGTCGTTGCTTTTGAGCGAATTTGAACAAACGAGTTCGCCATAGTTCTCACTTTCGTGCGCAGGTGTGAATTTGAGCGGTTTCATTTCGATAAGCGTGGTTTTGACACCGTGCGACGCCAAATAGAACGCCGCTTCGCTACCAGCCAAACCGCCACCTATAATCACGACTTCTTTTTGCGTGTTTTTCATATCAGTTTTCAAATTCGGGAGGGAAATAATCCGCGTCGTAATCGTAATAGAAGGGTTCTTCCAAAGGCGGGGGCGTGAAATCGTCTTCCATTTGCACCTTTCTTCCGTTTAACGCCTTTTCTTCTCTCTTTCTAAACGAGCAGTCTTTGTTGCTACACTTAATCCCGTTTCTCTGTACGCGTACCAAAGCGCTTTGACACTCGGGACACTTTTCGCCCGTCGGCACGTCCCAGCTCATAAATTTACAATCGGGGTAATCTAAACAGCTGTAATATACCTTGCCACGCTTAGATTTTCTCACCGTCATTGCCGAGCCACACTCTGGACATTTGCCTGCAAGCTTGGGCTGTTCGTCCGTAGGCATCGACGTCGTCGAACGGCAATCGGGATAGCTGGGGCAAGCCAAGAACTTGCCAAACTTACCGCTTTTAACCACCATATTTTCGCCACATTTCGGACAACGGATTGCGGAAACTTCTTCCTTGCTTTCGCTGATGATATTTTGACACTCGGGATAGTTCGAGCAAGCGAGATACTTACCGAATTTACCCACGCGTCTAAGCATAAAATGTCCGCACTTTCCGCAAATTTCTTGCGTTTGTTGGTCGCCGTACGTGGACGCTTTTCTAAGGTTCTTTTCAAAGCCGGGATAGAAATCGTCAATGACCTTCTGCCACTCGATACCGCCGTCTTCAATATCGTCAAGACGCGTTTCCATACCCGCCGTAAAGCCGACGTCCATAACGTCTTCAAAGCAACCTACGAGCATATCGACAACGTCGTACGCAATCGGCGCAGGGACCATATATTTGCCGTCTTTTTTGACGTATTTTTGCATGAGTTTGGAAATAATCGTCGCGTAGGTGGACGGTCTGCCAATCCCCTTTTCTTCCATCGTTTTAACGATGGACGCGTCGGTGTAGCGAAGGGGCGGTTTCGTGAATTTTTGTTCTTTTTGCATAGAAACCAAATCCAAAACGTCGCCTTCGTTCAAATCGGGAAGGAGTTTCGAACTGTTGATTTCGTCTTCGTCGTCCTTCCTTGCCAAAACGTCTTGATATACCGCCGTAAAGCCCTTGAAAAGCAATACTTTACCGCTGGCTTTGAAAATATATCCGCCGTTGTCGATTTCCATTTGCATACTGTTGTACTTCGCTTCCGCCATCTGCGACGCCAAGAAACGTTCGTACACCAAACGATAGAGCGAATAATGCTTTTTGTCCAGCAACGTTTTCGCCTTTTCGGGCGTCATGGAAAGGTCGATAGGACGAATCGCTTCGTGCGCGTCCTGCGCGCCTTTCTTCGACGCGTAGTAGTTGGGTTTTTCCGGCGCGTATTCTTCGCCGTACACTTCGCGGATACGTGCAAGCGCCTTTTCCTGCGCTTCCTTCGACACGCGGACAGAGTCCGTACGCATATACGTAATAAACGCGATATGTTCGCCACCTTCCGTTTCGATACCTTCGTACAAGTGTTGCGCCAAGGTCATCGTTTCAGGCGCGGTAAGTCCAAGTTTCGTGGACGCGTCTTGTTGCAAAGAACTGGTCGTAAAAGGCGCGGGCGCATGCGATTTTGCCACCGCTTTTTTCACCTTGGATACGACGAATTTACCGTTTTCAAGCGCCGTCAAAACGTTTGCCGTTTCTTCCGCGGACGCAGGTTTATATTTCTTCGTGCCCTTCTTTTCAAGCATCGTCTTAAAGGGTGCGTACGCCTTGGGCTTATCCTGCAATTCCGCCGTCAAGTTCCAGTATTCCTGGGGCACGAACGCCGTAATTTCGCGTTCTCTTTCCACAATCAAGCGCAGGGCGACGGACTGCACTCTGCCCCCCGAAAGGGTGCGCTTGCCGTTGCCTTTTTTGTCTTCGATTTTGTGGTTTAACAGCGTGGAAAGCTTATACCCCACCAACCTATCCAAGACACGGCGCGCCTGCTGTGCGTCGACCAAGCTGTAATTGATTTGACGGGGCTGTTGCAACGCCCTTTCAATCGCCGTTTTTGAAACTTCGTTGAATTCGATACGGTTTGCGCCCGTTTCATCCAAACCAAGCACCGTTTGCAAATGCCAAGCAATCGCTTCACCTTCCCTATCAGGGTCGGTTGCAAGATAGACTTTGCCAGCCTTTCTCGTTGCGTCCGTCAAACGGCGGATTACGTCTTCCTTGCCTTCGGAATTGACGTACTTCGGCTCGTAATTGTTCTTGACGTCTACGCCCAGCGTGTGCACGGGCAAATCGCGGATATGTCCGGCGGACGCGTCCACACGGTATTGCCCTTTGAGATACTTGGAGATGGTTTTCGCCTTGGAAGGCGACTCTACGATAATTAAATCCATTATTACTTCCTTATTTCTAAGTTTTTCTATCTATTTTATACGCCGTATTTTAGCGCATTATACGGTTTTATACGACGGAATATCGGTTTCCGCCCACACTTGCCACCAAGCCCTTGATTTCTAACGCGGACAACACGGCACGCGCCTTAAACGACGGTATCCCCGATTTTTGCGAAAGCTCCGTGATATGCCCTTCGCACAGTTCTTGTAAAACGCGGAGCAACTTTTCTTCGTTCGCAGACAGCCAAATTGTAGACGTCTTTTGCACGCTTTCTATACCAAACGCGTCCAACACGTCCTTCGCGCACTCGGTCAAATATCCGCCCTGCTTAATCACGGCGTTGCAACCAACCCCCGACGCCGAATTCGGCGGATAGGGCAAGGCAAACCGTTTTTTGCCCATTGCTTTTGCGTGTTTTGCGGTAATCAACGCACCGCTTTTTTCGCCTGCGCCTAATACAAGCGCGCCTTCCGTAAGGCAAGCAATCAGTTTGTTTCTATATTCGTAAGAAAACGCGCGCACGCCCGTTTCATACGCGTACGCAGACAGGAGCAATCCCCGCTTTGCGACTTCTTCCATAAGCGGTAAATTCGATTGCGGTATCGCGGAAAACCCGCCTGCCAACAAACACACGACGCGTCCACTACCTTTAAGCGCGCCTTCGATTGCCGACGTATCGCCACCGTCCGCCGTACCCGTTACGACGACGAAATGTTGCGAAAGCTCTTTTACGATTTCTACGCCCAAACGCAAAGCGTTTACAGGCGTCCGTCGAGAGCCGACGACGGCGAGTTTTTTGCCTTCTAAAAGGGAAACGTCGCCTACGGCGTACAGCGTTTCGGGCGCGTCTACAAGCGCGCGCAGTTCGTAAGGATATTCGGTTGCACAAATGGAAATTTCCCGAATTTCTTTGCCAAAAATCTGCATAACGCCCCTTTAACCGACCAAAAACGTCGGATTGTTGATAAGATAGATAAGCAAAGCCGTTTGCCAAGCTAAGCCAAGCAGGTTGACGAAATAAAAATACCAACGCCTGGTTTTATGCCGAAAAACCTGCATCGCGACAAGTCCACCGATTGCGCCCATAAAGAAGGACAACCCAAGCAAAAGCTTTTCTTGGTATCGCCATTGTCGACGCATCGCCCTTTTTTTGTCCGCGCCGTACACCAAGAAGGTGACAAACGAAACGCTTGCAAGCAAAAGCGCGTATATCTTCCACATATCCGCTCAGTCCAGCGTATATTCCGCGCCGTAGGTACGGTAGGAAATCGCTTCGTATAAATGTTCGGGAAGAATATTTTCCGAAAACGCAAGGTCTGCAATCGTACGCGCGACTTTCACGATACGAGAGCGCGCACGCGCGGACAAGTGTAAGCGTTCGAAGGCTTCCTTCAATACCGCTTCGCCTTCCGCGTCCAGCTTGCAGTACGCACGCATTTCCCTTTCGCCCATTTCCGCGTTCGTCTTCACCGCGCTATCTTCAAACCTGGCACGCTGAATTTTTCTCGCCACGTCCGCGCGTTCTTTCACGGACGCGCTGGTTTCTTCCACACTGTCGGAAACGAGCGCGTCGTATTCGACGCCGTCCACTTCCACTTGCATATCAATTCTGTCCATCAACGGCCCGGAAATACGCGCCTTGTACTTTCTAATGTCGTTGGGCGTACAGGTGCAACGCCGTTTTTTACTGCCGTAATGTCCGCAGGGGCAAGGGTTCATACTCGCGCACAACATAAACGACGCGGGATACGTTACCGTACCGCCTGCGCGTGAAATGGTGATGACGCCGTCTTCCAACGGTTGACGGAGCGCTTCTAACGCGGAACGCTTATATTCGGGCAATTCGTCCAAGAACAAAACGCCACCGTGCGCCAAACTGATTTCGCCAGGGTGTACCGTCTTGTTTCCACCACCACAAAGCGAAACGGTCGTCGCCGTATGGTGCGGACTTCTAAACGGACGTTCTTTTACGATACCGTCCGCACCGAGCACGCCTGCAACCGAGTGTATTTTCGTAATTTCCAACGCTTCTTCAAAGCTCATATCAGGGAGCACGGAAGGAAGCGCCCTTGCAAGCATCGTCTTACCACTTCCAGGAGGGCCGACGAACAAGAGATTGTGTCCGCCTGCCACGGCAACTTCTAAGGCACGTTTCGCCGTTTCTTGCCCCTTGACAAACGCCAAGTCGTAACTGCGCTTTTCCACACCGTTTTGCACCGAAAACGCGCCGATTTCAACGGGTCTTAAAGGTTTCAAACCCGAAAGATGGTCGACGACTTCTTTTAAGTTGTTTGCGGAAATCACTTCCACGCCGTAAATAAAGCTCGATTCCTTTTCGTTGGCTTTGGGCACGACGAATTTCGTAAACCCTTTCGTCTTTGCCGAAATCAAGCAGGGCAGAACGCCCGTTACGGGGCGCAAATCGCCGTTTAAGGCAAGCTCGCCTAAAAACACGATGCCGTCCACGTCCGCTTCCAAGCAACCGTACGCTTTCAAAAGACTGATGGCAATCGGCAAATCGAAAGACGAGCCTTCTTTTTTTACGTACGCAGGCGCGAAGTTGACGGTGATTTTATGCACGGGAAATTCAAGCCCGCTGTTTTTAATGGCACTTCTAACGCGCTCTTTCGATTCCTTGACGGCGGTGTCGGGAAGCCCGACCATATCGTAGGACGGCAAACCTTTCGAGATGTCCGTTTCCACGGTTACGCATACGCCTTCTAAGCCCGACAGCGCAAAACTTTGCACCCTTGCAATCATCGTCCACTCCTTTGAAAGGGAAGATTTTTGACGAAATTCCCTTCCTTATATATATCCTTTTTCTATTGTAGCCTAAAAAACAAAAAAAGTAAATAGAATTACACCACAAATTTTCGCTTTTAGGCAAAAAAAATAAGTCTGCCGTTGACTTTGGGCAGACCTACTCTTTTCGGTTGAATATTCCGATGCTTAAATTTTTTCCTTAACCTTAGCCGCTTTACCGGTACGTTCGCGCAAGTAGTACAACTTCGCTCTTCTAACTTTACCCTTTCTTACAACCGTGATGGATGCAATTTTCGGGGAATGAAGAGGATACGTTTTTTCTACGCCTACGCCGTAAGAAATGTGGCGTACCGTGAAGGTTTCGGAAATACCGCCGTTTCTCTTTGCGATAACGACGCCTTCGAAGTTCTGAACTCTTTCCTTACCGCCTTCGATAATTCTCTAACCGACCTTAATCGTGTCGCCTACGTTGAACGCGGGAACTTCAGCTTTCATGTTTTCTGCATTGATAGCTTCGATGATTCCTTTCATTTTAAGACTCTACCTCCGTTATTTACGAAACGTTCATAACCCGCTGTGCAATTCCTCATTGCACCCAAAAAAGGCAGCGGAACGTTCGAAGTCAGCAATAATTATATATAATTTTTTAGGGTTTGGCAAGCGTTTTTGCACGCCTTTTTGACATTTTTTTAATTTTTTATACTTAAATGACGACGCTTAAAACGGTGTAGGCATAATACGCCACCGCGCCAGCCACCAAAACCGTGCCCTGCCATTTTTTAAGTTTGTGTCCGCGCATATACGCGAAGATGGACAACAACACAACCGCACCAAGCGCAATCAAACCGTCAATGATAAACGAGTTTCCGCCAGGCGCAAAAGGAAGGGGCGTGATAACGGAAGAAAGACCTGCAACAAACAGGATATTGAAAATGTTACTGCCTACAATGTTGCCTACGGCAATGTCCGTTTCGCCTTTCTTCGCCGCAACGACGGACGTAATCAATTCAGGCAACGACGTGCCGATGGCAACGACGGTAAGCCCGATGACGTTTTGCGGAACGCCAAGCTCCGACGCAATCGTTTTCGCGCCTTCCACCGCAAGCATAGCGCCACCGATGACAACGCCAAGACCTACGACGGTTGCAACGACCAAAAACCACGTAAATGCCTTCATTTTTTCATACCACGCGTTAAAGCCTTTCGTTTCTTCTTGCGTTTCAGAAACGACGTCGTGGTTGTTCAGCGCAGACACGGTAGGCTCGTTTTCACGTTTCTTCAACGCGTCAACGACAAGGAACGTCGTGTACGCAATCAACATTACCACCATAATCGCGCCTTCAAAGCGGTTGATAACGCCGTCGAAATACCCGAACGCGACGATAAGTACAGACGACACCAAAAGGACGGGCAAATCGACTTTAAGCGATTCTTTTTGCACCGCCAAAGGCGCCATCAACGCCGACAAACCGAGAATTAAAAGCACGTTGCAAATGTTACTTCCCAACACGTTGCCGATGGCGATGCCCACGTCGCCTTTTACCGCAGAAATCACCGACGTTGCAAGCTCGGGCGCGCTCGTGCCGAACGCGACGATGGTCAAACCGATGACGAGTTGGGGAATACGGAGTTTTTCCGCAAAGCCCGACGCGCCGTCAACGAACCAGTCCGCGCCTTTAATCAGCATTACAAAGCCGACGATGAGAAACAATACTGCCAAAACAATGTCCCAAAACATAATTTTATCTCCTTGGGTTATTTTTTCAAAAATAAAAAGACCTACGCGTAAAACACCCCTTCGGGCGTTACGCATAAGTCTTGTCGTTTATAATCATACCTTGAACGTTACCGTTCCGTGTTGTAGATAGGATTGCCTTCCAAAAAGAAGGTCGACTACTCCCCTATGACTTTTTCATTGTAGCATACGCTCTTGCGTTTGTCAACGCTTTTTCCAAAATTTTGTAAAAGAAATTTTACGGCTGTATATACGCGTGCCGACGGGTGTATTTATCGACGTTTTCGTTTAACAGCGCAATCGCTTCTTCCGCGCTCGTTACGCCGTACACTCTGTCGTCGGGGATATCGGGATAACGGTTGTCGTCCGCAATTTTCGTGTCCGCCAGCTTTTCGCTCCAACCGCCCGAATTTTTGAAGGCGATAATCAAACGGTCAAACGTCCAAGCAAACGCGTATTCACAAAGCGTGCCTGCGCCACCGCCCACGCCGATAACGGCGTAAGCGTTTGCCACCATCGCGTTTCGCATTACGTCTAAACCCGTGGGGATGACGATGTCGGCATACTTGTTCGCCGTTTCCGTGTCAAAAGACGGGACAAGTGCTATCGTGTCCCCTTCCTTATACCGTTTCGACGACTTTGCGCCAGCCATCACCGCCGCCATCACGCCTTCCAGTCCACCCGACTGCACGCGATAGCCGTTGTCGACGAGCGCTTTGCCCATTTCAAACGCCAACTTATACCTAATGCCGTCCTTTTCGATATTGTGGTTGCCGATGACGGAAACGATACGTTTTCTTCCTGTCCGTTCTTCCATTTTTTCTCCTTTGCCTTGACGCAATCAAACCTTTTTGCTATCAGTATATCCGTTTTCTATAAAAAACGTGCTATCAACGGATAAAATTCGTCATAATTTTGCGTTCGCGTACGGGCTCTAAACCGGCGTTTTTGCCCATTTCGATACATTTTAAGAGCCAAGCCATATTATTCCCCAAAATACGCATCGTTTGCAAACCTTCTTCGTCCTGCACCGCTTCTTCCGCGGTGTTGCCGTGGATTTCGTTCCAGTAGTTCGAGCCGACTATCGGCATATTATTGATGGCGAAATACTTGTTGATAACGTCAAACGTCGTGCTTGCGCCCGCGCGTCTGCAACTTACCACCGCGCACGCAGGCTTGTAAGCAAGATTTTTACCACCGCTGTAAAACACTCTGTCCATGAAACTCACCAAAGCCCCCGACGCCGACGCGTAGTACACGGGCGAGCCGAACACAAACCCGTCGAAATCCTTCGCCTTTTCCACAAACTCGTTTACGCAGTCTTCGTAGATGCATTTTTTGACTTTTTTACACGCCCAGCAACCCTTACAGCCGTTGACGTCTTTGCCGGAAAGTTGATAAATTTCCGTTTCCACCCCGTTTTCGTTCAACGCCTTCGCAACTTCGCTAAGCGCCGTGTACGTGCACCCTTTTTCGTGATTACTGCCGTTGACAAGCAATACTTTCATATCCGTTCTCCTTTTTTATGTGATGTTAAAGCGGTTTTTCAACCAGCTTATATCCGTAACCCAGCCTTTGACTTTGTTCCGCCGAAGGTATTCTTCGTGCATTGTATTCAACGCTTCGTGATAGTCAGACTGCGTTGCGCCGTTGACTTTCATAAAATGCGCCATCGCGTCGTCGCCACGTCCAAAAAGCGCCGTCAAACTTACGTGTTTGACTTCGTGACACGATTTGCAAAGCGCGACGACGTCTTCCAGTTTTTGTACGGCGTTTTCCTCGTCGTAACTCCACCGTTCGTGCGCCTCTAATCTTCCCCGTCGTCCGCATATTACGCAACGCCAGCCTGCGCGCGCGTAGGCATCGCGACGCACCTTGTCCCAAACGGCAGGCGGTAATGCGCTTCTTAAATTTGAAAACCAGCACGCTTCAGGCACGGTTTCAAAGCTTAGTTTATATTCTTTCTTCATAGACTGTTTTCAAACATTGCTTAAAGGCGGTGGGCAAGGACACGCTTTGTTCAATTTCTTCCAGGGTATACGCATCGAAAGGCGCGCTTTCCGCGCGGGCGTACACACAAACGATTTCCCAGCGAATATGCGTGAAAATATGCACGTAATTTTCACGTCTTATCTCCGTAAACGCGTACACGCCCCACTCGTTTGCTATTTCTTCTGCACTTTCGTCGCCAAAGACAACCTTAGAGGGAAACTCGTTCATGCCCTTCAAAACGCCTTCTTCACGTCGGCGTATACAAAAACCTTCCGGCGTTTCAATTAAAAAGACGAACACCCTTTCCACGCGCTTTTCCTTCTTCGCTTTTTTAACGGGATAATTTGCCTGCGTACCGTTTGCGTTTGCCCTGCACACCGATTGCAAAGGACAAGCCACGCAGTTGGGGTTTTTCGGCTTGCAAATCAAAGCGCCTAATTCAAACAAGCTTTGCGTGAAATCGGCGCAATCGCGCCCTTCTTTGGGATAAATCTCAGCAAGTCGTTCTTCTAAATACCTACGGTATTTCGGGTCGGCAATCTCCGTGTCGCTTTCTTCCAAGCGCGACGCCACGCGAAAGACGTTTCCGTCCACCGCAGGCGTGGGTTTCCCGTACGCAATCGACGCAATCGCGCCTGCCGTATAACTGCCTATACCCGGCAAATCCGTCAAGGCGTCGATGGAGTCTGGAAATACGCCGTCGTAATACGCAGTTAAGCGTTTTGCCGTCTTTTGCATATTCCGTACACGCGAATAATAACCAAGCCCTTCCCAAAGTTTAAGCAGTTTTTCTTCTTCACACTCCGCCAAGTCTTGCACCGTGGGCAACGCCTTGATAAAACGAAGATAATATTCCTTCACCGCTTCCACGCGCGTTTGTTGGAGCATAATTTCCGACACCCAAACGTGGTACGGGGTAGGGTCGTTACGCCAAGGCAGGTCGCGTTTTTCCTGCGCGTACCAAGAAAGCAAGGGGGCAGGGATTAAACGAAAGTCAAAACCCGTCATATTTCCCTGCTTTTCGTTTGCGAATTGAAAAGGAGCACCGTTTCCGTAAACGACGGCTGAGAAGGATAGCTAATCGGCAACGGGAATCCCGTCGTTTCGCCGTTGTCGAAATAGGTAACGTCCGCCTTGCCCTGTTCACGCGTGGCAACCAAACAGTTTTTATCTCCAACGAACGGCGCAGGATAACCGCTGAAAATCGATTTCGTCAATTCCGCGCCTGTAACGACGTCCACGTCGTTTCTTCGCAACAGCAACGCAAACACGTCGCGATATTCTTCTAAATCCGCGTTTTTGTTGCAACCGTCCAAATCTTCAATTCCGTCTAAAACAAGCACGAGTTTAGGATAACCGCGCCCGTCGCCACGGCTTTCTAACAACGTTTTTAAGGTGCAAATACACGCGTCGAAATCCGCCTTGTCGCGGATATACGGTACGGTAACGTCCATCGCTTGCACGCGCACCAGCTCGCCGTAGTCTGGTCTTGGCGAGAGCACGAAAAAGCACGCTTCGCCTTCGGCGTAGAAACGGGAAAGCGTCAATAAAAGCCGTCTAATAAACGCGGTTTTATACGCGCCCGTAACGGCGACGTGTCGAAAGGAGAACGGCGCGTCTTCCCGTCTTGCAAAAACGGGGATTCCCGAAGAGTCCAGCCCCATCGGGATAGTATTTCTCATCGATTCGTATTCTTCTTTTTTTGCGTACTTTTCGCAAAGCAACGCCACAAATTCGACAGATTTCATTTCTCGTTCTCCTTCAACGCCCTGCGCGTTATAGTATAAGCATTATACTATAATCCAGCGAAAATGTCAAGCCGTCGCGTAAAAAAAGGCGACGGCAGGTTTTCCGCGCCGTCGTCTGTTTTTACAAATCTACGTTTGCTTGTTATAACGTGATAAAGTACTCGTCCTTGTCGAAAACAATTTCAACGGTTCTTTCCTGTCCGTTCGAGTTTTTCACCTTCAACGACAGTTTGTCGCCCTTGCGCACGCTAAGCAAAATTTCGTTGAGTTGATATTCGCGTGTAAACGTTTTTTCTTCGCCGTCGTTGACTTTCGCCGTCAAAAAGACGTCGCCGACGTTCAATTTCCCATAGGCAGACGAAGATTCGCCCACGATGCTCGCCACGGCAAATTCTTCCACGATTCGTATTTGTCCGTCGTCGTCTATCCCCGCCTTCGAGTCGGTCAACGAAACGGTAACGCCAAGCCTTGCAAGTTTTGCCGTGCCGTTGCCGTCCAAAATATTGTCGCAAAGCCGTTTCACTTGATACATGGGTAGTGCATAGCCCATATTATCCGTTTCCGTCGCCACCTGTTTTGCGTTGACGATACCGATAAGTTTGCCTTCGCCATTGAACAAGCCACCCCCCGAATTACCGCCGTTAATCGCGGCGTCGGTACGCATAACGCGGAAACTTACGCCGTCCACTTTTCCGTCCTTGTTCGTGTCGCGGTCGTCCAGCGCCGACATATCGATATATTCCGAATCCACGGAAATAATCCCTTGCGTCACCGCAATCCCAGCACCTTCAGGGTTGCCGACGGCGTACACTTTTTCGCCCACCGTAACGTAGTCTTTCGTTGCAATCTCCGCCACCGTAACGTCGCTTTTTTGAATCACTTCGCTACCTTCAATTTTCAAAAGCGCAACGTCGTAATCCATCGCACCGCCGACGAACGTCGCCTTGATTCCGTCGCCGATACTGTCGCCGTATTCCTTCGTTTCACTGCCCGAAAACCCGTTGTATGCACCGTGGGGATATACCCAAACGTTGTTTGAAACGCCGTTTGCCGTAGACGAGCCTACGTCGTAAACGACGTGATAGTTGGTGACAATCAACGCGCTCCCAGCGCTCTTGTTCAATTCGATAATGACACCGCTACCAGCCGACGCGTAATGTTTCGTCGCGGTTTGCCCCATCCAACCCTTTACCGTTTTCGTGAATCCGCAATATATACTGACCACAGACATCACGTTTTTCGCAATCGTTTGCGTGTTGTTTTCCGCGGTAGCAACGATGCCAAGTTCCTTACAAAAATCTAAAAACGTACCCGTAAAACCTTCCTGTTTCGCCACTTCGTACAACGCCTTGGCGTCCAAATCCTGTCCGTCGTCGCCGTCTTTTCCGCGCAAACTCAAAAGCCACTCTTCTTCCGTACCGACAAACCCGTTTTGCACCGCAATATCATACGCGCTGACCACGTTGTTTTGGCACGCGCCTAAAGAGAACAACGTCGTCAAGCAACAAAGCGTTACGACTATTCTTTTTAAGAATTTTTTCATACCTTTTCGTTTCCTTTTTTTACCTTCCACGCTTAGTATACGCCACTTTTCCGTTAAGAATTTTAACGTTTTTTGAAAATTGCGTGATATTTTTCCTTAAAAACCTTCTAATTCGTCCAAGGTCAAGGAAAAAGACGGAATAAAATGCTTAAAGAAATACTCGACTTCCGGCATATTTCTTGCGTGCAAATCGTCTTCAATGCTCTTTTTCGCCTTGGAAAATTCCGTGTTTCCACTACGGGGCTCTTCTAAGCATTTGATATACGCCGAAAGTCTATCCGCCGCTTTTACCAGCTTATATTCCACGCTGTTTTCATCTGCCTGTACGAAGGGCGCGATGCCACCTTGCATATTTTCAGGGAGCATAGAAACAAGCTTTGCGTCCGCGCATGATTCTAATTCTTTATACGCGCCGTGGATGCTTTGGTTGTAATATTTAATCGGCGTGGGCAAATCCCCCGTCATTACTTCACTTGTTTCGTGGTAGACCGCGTATAAAACCGTCTTCAATACGTCCGCCTTACCGCCAAACACGTCGTTATGCACCGTAACGAGCGCATGCGCGAGAACGGTAACCGATTGCGAGTGCTCCATAATGTTCTCTTCGCGCGTCGAACGCATAAGTTGCCAGCGTTTGATGTATTTCATCCTGTCCATATACGCGTAAAAATCGTGTGACATTTTTTAAGTTCCCCCTTTCAAAGGTTTGACAAACGGCGAAAAAGCCGTTATACTGATGTTACAAAATATTTTTAGTTCCGTCGTGGGTGCCTTCTTGAAGGCTGAGATTATACCATTTGAATCGGCAAGGTAATACTTGAGCGAAAGACAGACGAGCTTTTTCCTTGTTGCCATCGGCACGAAGAAAAATCTTACGCCCACGGACCGTGTTGGACGGTGTCAGGGCGTTTTCTTTTTATAAAAGCGCGTACGACGGAGAAGGAGTTTTTATGTTTTCTTATTCCCTTCTTACCCCTGCAATCGACGTGTTTTCGCCGATTGCGAAATGGACGACGGTCGGCGTTTTGTCCGCGCTCGTCCTTGTCGGCGTGCTGTTGTATTTTTTGAAGAAGGACGCCTTTCTTCCCTATTTCAAACGCGCAGTTTTAGGCGCAGTCGTCTACCTTCTTTCCCTTGCTGTCGTCTTCTTCATTTTGGACATAGCTTACCATTATTCGGACGCGTATGTCGAAGAAAACTGGCTGGATAAACAGGCGCTCATCTCGTACCTGCTTGCCCCTTTATTGATTTTTTCTGGTGTTTTATTGTGTGCCGTCGTTGCGTACGCGCTCGTTTCCAAATACAAACCCAACGCTAAAAAAGCAACGTTTTTCATCGTTGGCGGACTGGTGTTGACGGCGCTGATTATCACGCTCGTTTGTATCGCCTTGTATTATAAGAAAAAAATCGACGGCGACGGATACTACAATTCGGATACGGCAACCGTAAAACAGATAGCATTGTATGTCGGCGCGCTGTTGACCGCGCTTTCCATCGTCGGTTTCTCGCTGTTTGATAAAACGAAATTCCGCTTTGATTCGCGCGCGCTTGCCTATGCCGGCATTTGCGTAGCGATGAGTTTCGCGCTTTCTTATATCAAGCTTTGGGATATGCCAAACGGCGGGTCTATAACGCTTGTCAGTTTGCTCCCCGTTATGATTTACGCCTTTGCCTTCGGTGCGAAAAAGGGCGTGTTCGTAGGCTTTGCATACGGCGTTTTACAGGCGACGCAAGACCCGTGGATTATCCACCCGGCACAGTTCCTTCTCGATTATCCTATCGCCTTTTCCGCCGTCGGATTAGCAGGACTTTTCAAAAACCTTGGCGGTTTTGAAAACAAGGCGTGGACAAAATTCTTGGCAGGCGGTCTGCTTGCAGGCATTTTTCGTTTCCTTTGCCACCTTCTGTCGGGCGTATTCGCCTTCGAAGCGTACGCCGAAGGCGCAAACCCGTGGGCGTATAGCCTTATTTACAACTTGTACGTCTTTATCGACCTTGCGTTGGTGCTTGGCGTGGGCGCGTTCGTTTTCAGCTCGAAATCGTTAATCAAGCAACTGGAAAAAGGCTTATAATACGGCAATTTCGTCAAACACCGATTTGTTGACGACGACTTTGCCGTTTGGAATATCAATCTTTACAATCACGTTTTTTACGACGGGAAAGAGTATTCTCTTCCCGTCTTTTTCTATCGTGTACACGTCGGACGAAAGGTTGCTGATGTCCTTGACGACGCCAAGCACTTCGCCTTCTTCCGTTTCGCATACAAGCCCCAAAACGTCGACGATATAATATCTGCCTTCGGGCAATTCAGGCGCGTCTTCACGCGCACCTTCCATCTTCTTGCCACGGAAAAGTTCGGCTGCGTTTCTGTCGGGAATCCCGCGCAAGCCCATATACGCCATACCGTCCACGCCGACGCGGAAAGACAAAATTTTATACGGCGTATCGTCAATATACACCGTGCCAAAGCCTTTCACGTCTTCGGGCGCATCCGTAAACGTTTTCACCTTCAACTCACCGCGAATCCCCTGCGGTTTCAACACTTCGCCGATTGTAAGACGCTCCATTTTTTCTTCTCCTTTGTTGGGCAAAACCCGTATTCAACGCATACCTGCCCTTGTGCATTTTATAAAATGGCAAAAAAAGGCTTTTGCAAAAAAAGCCTTTTTCATTTTGCTTACGGTAATCTCAAAACTTGCGCTTTCAGTTTATTCCGCATCTACGGTTTCACCACCGCGCTCACGAATTTCGATTACGTATCTCTTGCTGTTTGCAGGCGTTGCCGAGCGAACGATGGTGCGCATCGCTTTTGCGATTTTGCCCTGTTTGCCGATAACTTTGCCCATATCCGAAGGCGAAAGAACAACGCAAATTTCAATGACGCGGTCCTTTTCCGTAACCACGTATTCCACGTTTTCCTTGTCTTCTGCAAACTGCCCGACGATGTACTTAACCAAATCAAGCATAGTAACTCTCCTTACCAAAACCCTTTGTCGTTAACAAAGCCGAATTATTTGGATTTCTTCGTTCTGGTTTTTGCAGGGCTGAGTTTCGCGCTCTTTTCCATTGCGCCGGTCTTTACAAGCAAGCTCTTAACCGTTTCCGTGGGCTGAACGCCTTTCGAAAGCCAGTCTTTTGCCTTTTCGACGTCAATCGTAAGTTCTACGGGGTCGCAGGTGGGTCTGTAATGACCAACGCAGTCGATATATTCGCCCGTAGCAGCCTTTCTGCTGTCTACAACTACGACACGGTAGATAGGGTTCTTCTTGTCGCCCATTCTGAAAAGTCTCATTTTAACCATAATAAATACCTCCAAAGTATCTCAAAATATTTTTTCTTTATTTCCATCGGCTTTCGCCGTTTGGTTCTTTGTTTAGAAAGGCAGTCTAAATCTACCTTTACCGCCCTTGAGTTGTTTCATCAACATCTTCGTTTGGTCAAACTGTTTAAGAAGCTGGTTTACGTCCTGCACAGTCGTGCCCGAGCCAAGCGCAATACGGCGTTTTCTCTTGCTGTCGATAATCGAGGGGTTGTCGCGTTCTTGTTTCGTCATCGAAAGGATAATCGCGCGCGTGCGCTCGATTTTCTTTTCGTCGATGTCGCCTTCGTTGACTTTCAACTTCCCTGCCCCAGGGAGCATCGAAAGCATCGCCGACGCGCCACCCATCTTCTTCATCATTTGAAACTGCTCTAAATAATCGGTCAACGTGAAGGTGTTTGCCAACATTTTTTGTTGCATCTTCTTCGCGTCTTCTTCCGTAATCGCCTGTTGCGCCTTTTCAATCAGCGACAAGACGTCGCCCATACCCAAAATTCTCGACGCCATACGGTCGGGATAGAAGGGCTCTAAATCGCCAAGCTTTTCGCCAACGCCGATAAACTTAATCGGTTTTCCCGTCACCGCCTTAATCGACAAGCACGCACCACCGCGCGTATCGCCGTCGAGCTTCGTCAAAATGACGCCCGTAACGTCCAGCCTTGCATTGAACGTTTCCGCAACGTTTACCGCTTCTTGACCCGTCATCGCGTCGACGACGAGCAACGTTTCCGTTACGTCCACTTCTTTTTTGATATTCTCCAACTCCTGCATCAACGTATCGTCGATTTGCAAGCGCCCTGCCGTGTCCAAAACCACGGTATCGTAGTTCATCGAACGTGCGTAGTCAATTGCCTGTTTCGCCGTTTTTACAGGGCTTTGCGTGCCCTTTTCAAACACTTCCACCTGCGCGTTTTTGCCTACGACTTGGAGCTGGGTAATTGCCGCGGGGCGGTAAATATCGCCTGCGACGAGCAAGGGGCGTTTGCCCTGTTTTTTAAGATGAAGGGCAAGTTTTCCGCAAAGCGTCGTTTTCCCTGCGCCCTGCAAACCGCACATCATAATGACCGTGGGGAGCTTGGGGGAAACTTCTAATTTTGCGTTTTTCGCGCCCATCAACGCAATCAACTCTTCATTGACGATTTTAATCACCTGCTGTGCAGGGTTTAACGACGCAAGAATTTCTTGACCGACTGCCTTTTCCGAAACGTCGGCGATAAACTGTTTCGCAACACGAAGGTTTACGTCCGCTTCTAAGAGCGCGACGCGTACTTCACGCATTGCACCGCGGATTTCCAGTTCAGTCAGCTTTCCACGCTTCGTGAGCTTCGAAAATATATGATTTAATCTTTCCGATAATGAACCGAATAAAGCCATAAAACTCCCTTATCGTTTTTCCGCGCCGTTTTGCGCCTTCAAAAGCTCTGCCTTCAAGGTTTCAATCTCTTGCGAAAGCTCGCCATACGTACGATTAAAACCAAGTTTTTCTTCGTAGGATTCCAACTGTTTCCTGCTCTTTTGTAAGCAGTCGGATACGCTTTGACGGGAAACGCCCTTTTGTTCGGCAATTTCGCCAAGCGATAAATCGTAATTAAAATACAGGTCGGTAATTTCTCTTTGCGTCGTCGTCAAAAGTGGCGAATATAAATCCAGCAAACGAAGAAAGTGCAAATCGTCTTTCATTTTACCCACCCCTATCTATTTTCCGTATCCCATTATACCCTACAAAAACATAAGTGTCAAGCATTTTTACTTGACACTTCGTATTTTTTTCTAAAAAAGTTGTAATATATCGACGAGAATTGCAAAGCCGAACAGGAAAAGGATGCCGACGAAATGTATCATCGTCTCAATTTTCCTGTTGACGGGTTTTTTGCGAATCCACTCAATCAAACAAAAAATGACTTTCGAGCCGTCGAGCGCAGGAATCGGCAATAGGTTGAACACGGCAAGATTGACGCCGATAAACGCCGCTATATTCAAAAGGGACGCAAAGCCGCTGCTCGCTACTTCCGACGTAACTTTTATCGTCGTAATCGGTCCGCCCATGGCTTCTAACCCAAGTTTTCCCGTCAACAATTCGCCAAGCGAACGCAACACCGTGCCACCGATTTTCCACGAATACGCAAACGAGTGCCCTATCGTGCCAAAGAAACCCGATTTTTCCGAAACGCTGTACAAACCACCGCTTCTAATCACTTCGCCGTTTTCGTTTCTATCCGCGATACCCAGCGAAAACAACAAGGTGCGCGTGTCGGACATATTCAAAAAGTCGGCGTTTTCCAACAAGGTCACCACAATCGATTTCTCTTCGCCACCGCGAAGGACGAGAACGTCCACGCTTTCGCCCCTTTTCTTACCGTCCAAAACGTCCATATAATCGGTAATCATATACACGTTCCGTCCGTCGATTTTCAAAATGACGTCCCCCGATTGCCACGCCGTTTCTTCTACGCTTTCTATCTTCGTTTCGTTCGTTTCGCCGATGACGACTTCGTACACGGGTCTTCCAAAACAAGCAAACAGCGTAATAATCAACGTCAACGCAAGCACGTAATTCATCAGCGCGCCTGCAATTAAAACCAGGATACGTTTCCAAGGCGCTTGGTCGTTAAAACGCGCGCCCTTGGGCGTAGGCAAATCGGCGCTCGACTCAACCCTGCCCCCGTCGTTTTTATTGTCGGCTTGATATTCCCCGGAAAACGGGTCTTCCACGCTTTGCGTCGGTTCGTCTATTTCATCTTCGCCGTCAAACGCACAAAAACCGCCCAAAGGTATGACACGGAGCGCAAACAATTCGCCCGTTTTTTTGCTCCGCTTTTTTAAGACGGCAGGCCCGAATCCGACGGAAAACTCGTTGATGCGAAAGCCCAACCATTTCCCAACGACGTAGTGCCCAAATTCGTGAATCGTCACCATTACAAGCAAGACGATAATGGCAAGCGCCACACCGCCGACAGATTTCATTACGCTTGCAAAAGTCAACAAAGAATTAACCAAAACCTTTTCTCCCTTACGCGCTTATTTACCTTCGATAAACGCCTTCGCCTGCGCCCTTGCTCGCTCGTCCGTAGCTTTCAAGACTTCGTACGAGTCCGCTTTTTGGCGCTCTGTTTTTTCCAAAACCGCCTCAATAGTGTTCGCAATCTCCAAAAATCCTATCCGCTCGTTTAAGAACGCGTGCACGGCAACTTCGCCCGCCCCGTTCAACGCGCAAGGATAGTTGTCGCCAAGCTCCATCGATTTCAACGCCAAATCATAACAAGGGAAACGCTTTCTCTCTAAAGGCAAAAACCGAATTGCGCCCAGCGTTTCAAAATCAAGCGGTTTCAAACCGCAATCCAAGCGGTTTGGATACGTCAACGCAAGCTGAATAGGAAGTTCCATCGTCGGATAGCTCATTTGCGCCAAAACACCGCCGTCGTCAAACTCGACCAAAGAGTGGATGATACTTTCCGGTTGCACGACGGTATGAATTTTGTCCAAAGTCGTATCGTACAGCCACTTCGCTTCGATAACTTCAAAACCCTTATTCAAAAGCGTCGCGCTGTCAATCGTAATTTTCGCGCCCATCTGCCAGGTTGGATGTTTAAGTGCGGACGAAGGCGTAACCTGTTTTAACTGTTCCTGCGTGTACGCGTAGAACGGACCGCCACTCGCCGTGATAATCAGTCGTCTAAACGGCGCGTTTTTTTGGAAGGACAACGCCTGCCAAAGCGCCGAGTGTTCGCTGTCCACAGGCATTAAATCGATACCTGCCTCCTTGACTTTGCCCATCACCAGCTCGCCACCGCAAACCAACGTTTCCTTGTTTGCAAGGGCGATATCTTTCTTGAGTTCCGTCGCGGTCAAGCTATATTTTAAGCCCGCAAAACCCGTCGCCGCCACAAAGGCAACGTCGCCGTATGCAACCGCCTCTATCGACGCGTCTTCACCATAGGCAAAGCGAACGCCTGCAGGGATTTCACCCGCAATCTTCTTACCTTCCGTTTCGTTGACAAGGCAGGCAAACTTCGGCTTAAATTCCTTAACCTGCTCTAAGAACAACGCAGAAGACGAGTTGGCAACCATACTGACGATTTCGAACTTGTCGGGATGACGACGAACGACGGACAGCACTTGTCTGCCTATCGACCCCGTCGAACCGATTAACGCAATCTTTTTCATTTGTACCCCTTTTACGCCAGAAAATTGACGAGAATAAATACGAAATACACGACGGTTGTGGCGAAAAATACGCCGTCTAATCTATCCAGCGCACCGCCGTGTCCGGGCATAATTTTGCCCATATCCTTCAAGCCTACTTTTCTTTTTATCGAACTTTCCACCAAGTCGCCAAACGCAGTCGCTATGGACACAAGCAAGCCTACGCCAAGATAAACGGGCAGGAAAACGGACATATTTTCGTACGTGCCGACGGTGGCGTTGTAAATGAAATACAAAACCAACGCGCCCAGCATACCGCCGACCAAACCGCCGATGCCACCGACAACCGTCTTGTTAGGACTGAGCTTAGGCGACATTTTCTTGGGGAAATATTTCTTAAAGCAACGTCCAAAGACGTATGCAATCGAATCCGCGCAGGGTGAAATTACGAAAACAAACAAAATCAAAAGTCTGGAATCAAACGCGTATTGTGTAAGCGTGGCTGACGGCGTCACGTGGTTGACCAGCGATAAAACGCACAAAAGTAGCGTCGGATATACGCCCGAAAACAACGACAAGCCTAAGCTTTCTAAACTGCTTTCTTCGTGTTTTACAACGAGCAGGCACAACAGCGCAACCGCGAACAGGAAAAAGCAAATCGCCGTGGCTTGCACGCCGAACGCGTAAAAAGATTCGCTTAAAGCGACGGCAGGGACGGCAATAAGCGCGTACGCAAACACAATCCCCCTTTCCGTCTTCGTCGTCTTTTCCTTCAGCGCGCGCACGATTTCATACGTGCCAAGCAACGCAAACGCGTACACAAGCGCGTCGAAGAAGAAAGCATCGACGTAGCATTTTAAGGCAAAAAATCCTGCCAACAATAAAACGTAAACCGAACCAGACATCAACCTTATTTTCATACGTGTATCTCCTTAGCCTGACAAGAATTGAACCGCCACACGTCTAAAAACCGTGTCGGGTTCAGCTCTTGTCAAGCCAAAACACAAGGGCAGTAATGCTTCAAAATAAACTGAACGCGTACCTGCCCCTTTGCTTTTTCTTATTTTTGTGTTTTAAGCTGTTCGTCCGTTTTTCCGAATCGGCGCGTGCGCTTAGAGAAGGATTTAATCGCCTTATCCAAGTCCCTGTCCGAAAATTCGGGGAACATTTTATCCGAAAAATATAATTCGGTGTAAGCGGATTGATACAAAAGGAAGTTGGAAAGCCGTACTTCTTTACCCGTCCTAATCAAAAGGTCGGGGTCGGGCAAACCTTCCGTATAAAGCAGGGCGGAAAAGCTCTCTTCCGTAACTTTTTCCCCTTTTTCCACCGCTTTATTCACGGCGCGGACAATTTCATCACGCGCGCCGTATACCACGGCGACGTTGATACCCTTGCCTTCGTATTTCTCCGTTTCCTTTTCTGCGTCGCGTAAAATTTGTTGCGTATCTTCAGGCAACAACGAAACGTTTCCAAGCGCACGAAGACGCACCCCGCGCTGACAAACCCTGCCGATGTATTCTTTGAAATGGTTTCTCAAAAGAGAGAAAAGCCCTTCAAGTTCTTCCTTGGGTCGTTTCAAGTTCTCGGTGGACAGCGCGTAAACGGTGACGTAGTCAACACCCAAATCAAACGCGCGCTCCATAAGCCCTATCATACGCTCCATACCCTTTTTATGCCCAACGGAACGCGGTAAAAAACGCTTTTTCGCCCAACGCCCGTTGCCGTCCATAATAATCGCGATATGGCGGGGAATTTTTACCCCCTGCATTAGCTTATTCTTACGCATGGCTTAAATAGACATCAATTCCTTTTCTTTCGCGCTAATAATTGCTTCTAATTTCGACATATACGACGAAACCGTCTTTTCAACGTCCGATTCACAACCAGCCGCTTCGTCTTCGGAAATTTCTTTCGCCGTCTTCATCTTCTTGATGACGTCCATCGCGTCACGACGGTGGTTACGCACCGCAACCTTCGATTCTTCGCCCATTTTCTTGGCTTGTTTTACAAGCTCACGACGGCGTTCTTCCGTCATATCGGGGAAAACCAAACGAATCACGTTGCCGTCGTTGGAAGGCGTCAAACCGATGTTCGATTGTAAAATTGCCTTTTCCACCGCCTTCAAAAGCGATTTGTCCCAAAGGCTGATTTGCAAGCATTTTGCGTCCAAAGCGGAAACGTTGCCAAGTTCGATGAGCTTGCTCATCCCACCGTACGCTTCAACTTCTAATCTATCCAAAATGCGGGGGTTTGCTCTGCCCGTACGAATTGCGCCGTAATCTCTATCGAGCGCGTTAATCGTGTTTTCGCATTTTTCTTCCAACTCAAAGCTCATTTCTTCAATCTTTTCGTTTTCAATCATGGTATTTTCTCCTTTCGCTAGGTATTTTTATACTTTGATAATCGTGCCAAGTTCTTCTCCGCAAACCGCGCGCACGATGGAATTTTCTTCGTTCAAACCAAACGCAAGCGTCGGCACGTTGTTTTCCATACACATCGTCGCCGCCGTGAAATCGATAACCTTCAAATTGCGGTTAATCACGTCCGCATAATGCAAAGATTCGTATTTCTTCGCGCAGGGGTTGGTCTTGGGGTCGGAATCGTAAATGCCGTCCACGTTTTTCGCCATAAGCAGTACGTCCGCGGAAATTTCGCAAGCGCGAAGTGCCGCCGCCGTATCCGTCGAGCAATAAGGGTTGCCCGTACCGCAGGCGAAAATGACGATTCTACCCATTTCAAAGTGGCGTATTGCCTTTCTCAAAATGAAGGGTTCGGCAAGAGAAACCATGTTAAGCGCCGTTTGCACACGAACGGGTACACCGCGTTGTTCGATGGCATCCATCATTGCAAGCGAGTTCATAACCGTTGCCAACATACCCATTTGGTCGGCGGTGGTGCGTTCCATTTTCGTGCCCTGGCGTCCGCGCCAGAAATTGCCCCCACCGATGACCAAACCAACCTGCACGCCCATGTTATGGATTTGCACGATTTGGTCAACCACGGGCTGAATTACTTCGTGGTTCAAACCAAAACGCTGGTCACCAGCCAAGGCCTCGCCGGAAAGTTTTAATAACACTCTTTTGTATTTGGGTTGCACGCTTTTCCCCTCCTTAACTCTATCTTTAACATTATACCATACTTTTCAAAAGAAAGCTATACTATTTACAAAAAAATTCGCGTTTTATGTGAAAATTTTTCGACAAAAACCCCGCCGTTTATACACGACGGGGCTTTATCATCTTTTCGTTTAGTTCTTCATTGCAGCAACTTGCTTTGCAACTTCTTCGCTTAAATCTTCGCTCTTCTTTTCAAGACCTTCGCCCATGATGTAGAAGATGAACTTGTTGATAGCGGTGTTGCCAGCTTTCAAAAGGTCGGCAATCTTCTTGGAGTCGTCCTTAATGCACGCCTGTTCAAGCAAACAGTTTTCTTCGTAGAACTTCTTAACTCTACCCATAACCATCTTTTCAGCGATTGCTTCGGGTTTACCTTCGTTAATAGCCTGCTGTTTCAAAACTGCCTTTTCTCTGTCCAACGTTTCGGTAGGAACTTCTTCCTTCGTAAGGTAAGCGGGTTTCGTGAACGCGATTTGAAGGGTTACTTCGTGAGCAGCCGCCTTCGCATCTTCCGTTGCTTCACCTGCCATATCCAACATAACGCCAAGCTTACCACCAAGGTGGATATACTTTTCAAGGAAGCCTTCCGTTTCGTATTTTTCGAATCTTCTTACCGCAATCTTTTCACCGATAACGGCAATCTTGCTCTTAAGATATTCTTCAACGGTTGCAAAACCTTCGATTGCACAACCAAGCAACGCGCTTACGTCAGCAGGGTTTGCCTTCACAATCACTTTCGCAATTTCCGTTGCGATTTCAGCGAACTGAGGGTTCTTTGCAACGAAGTCGGATTCGCAGTTGAGTTCAACCAAAACGCCCGTTTTGCCTTCGATGTAGCAGGAAACGATACCTTCAGCAGCGATACGGGAAGCCTTTTTGTCTGCCTTCGCGATGCCTCTTTCTCTCAAAAGGTCAGCCGCCTTGTTCATATCGCCGTCAGCGTCGGTCAACGCCTTTTTGCAGTCCATAACGCCTGCGCCCGTCTTTTCGCGGAGCGCCATTACGTCTTTAGCCGTAAATGCCATAATTCTTTCTCCTTTATTGATATTTCGATGATTTTCTAATTTTGGAAAACGGTTTCCCGTTTTTTTACTTACGCTTCTTCGTTTGCAACGACTTCTTCGATGGATTCGGGAGCTTTTTCTTCAGCCACTACGGGAGCAACTGCTTCTGCGCCCTGGTTTGCTTCGATAACTGCGTTTGCAATTACGGAAGAGATAAGCTTGATTGCGCGGATAGCGTCGTCGTTGCCGGGGATTACGTAGTCGATTTCGTCGGGGTCGCAGTTCGTGTCGGTGATTGCCACGATTTTGATGCCGAGTTTCTTCGCTTCTTTAATTGCGATGTCTTCGTTGTGGGGGTCAACTACGAACATAACGCCGGGCATAGCCTTCATCGTTTTGATACCGCCAAGGTTCGCCTGCAATTTTTCCATTTCCTTCTTAAGGAGCATAACTTCCTTCTTAGGCAAAATTTCGAAATCGCCGTTTGCTTCCATTGCTTCAAGCTTTTCCAATCTTTCAACACGGCTTCTCATCGTCTTGAAGTTGGTAAGGCAACCGCCAAGCCATCTGCTGTTTACGTAGTACTGACCGCAACGTTCTGCTTCTTCTTTGATTGCGTCTTGCGCCTGCTTCTTCGTACCAACGAAAAGTACGGATTTGCCTGCTTTTACGCTTTCGCATACGAAGGAGTACGCTTCTTCAACCAAGTTTGCGGTAAGTTGCAAGTCGATGATGTGAATATCGTTTCTTGCCGCGAAGATGTACTTCTTCATTTTGGGGTTCCACTTTCTCGTCTGGTGACCGAAGTGTACGCCTGCTTCTAAGAGCTGTTTCATAGTGATAACTGCCATAATTCAAACCTCCGTTTTTCCTCCCCGCCTTGTGTTGGCTCGTAATGACGTCCGCATTGAAAGATTTTACGGACACGGATTACGCACAATGAGCGAGTGTGAATTTTCAGCCTTTCTATTTTACCATAAACCCAACCCTTATGCAACTTATTTTGCGCCCGTTTTTCGCTTTTTTGACTGATTTTTTGAAAAATAACCCTTTTTTTAACAAAAAAGCCGTCTTCCTTTTCGTGAAGACAGCCTTTCTCTTTTTTATTCGCTTTTGAATTTCACTTTATCTTTTTTACAAATGCGTTGGACGGCAAACTTTGCCGTAATCACCGCCGTCGGCAATCCACCGCTACGCAAAATCCATTGTCCTGCTACGATGAAATTTTTTAAGCCCTTTATTTCGCCCTTTTGCATCAACGCCTTTCCCTTAGACGTCTGCACGAACGCCTGAAACGAGCCGTGCCTTCCGTTTAGATAGCGCTCGTAGGTGAGCGGTGTAACGAAATCGATACACTCGATTTTGCCGTCAAGCTGGGGATATTTTTCTAAATAAATTTGCTTGATTTTTTCCGCAAGCTCCTTCTTTTTGCTCTCATATTCGCCCGCGTCTTTCAGCGCTTTCCACCAAAAATACATCTCGTCGTTACCGCTGATTGTCGCCTGCACGATAGAGCACCCTTTAGGCGTTTTTAACGTTTTATCATACGCGTAATTGCGGTATACGACGCCGTGGTGCGCGCGCTCCATCACAATCGGCTCGTCCACGTAAATTTTATGCGAAAGCGGTTGTGCCGACAAGTCTTCGCTTATCTTAAACACCGCCGTCGTGTACGTATAGATAGGATACGTTTCCCTATCTTTCAGCCTGTCGTCTATCTTCTTCAAGGCGTACTTTCCGTCAAGCAGTTTTTTCAAAACGTGTTCAATCGGCGCAGTCGAAACTACCCAGTCCGCGCCAAGCGATTCTCCGTTTTTCAAAGTAACGCCTACGACGACGCCGTCTTGCACGTCGATTTTTTCCACTTCCGCGCCGACGCGAATTTTCCCGCCGAGCGAAAGGTATTTGTCCTTCACGCGGTTCGTAAGCGCGTACGAGCCACCTACGGGTATGCCCCCGTCTTCGCTTGTAACGTGACCAAGCATATACAAAAGGCTCATTAGATTGTAATCCGCGGAAAGATGTTCGCGAATCCAACGGCGGATATACGGGTTTTTGAAACGTTCGGAATACGCCTTACACGAAAGCTTAGACGTTTTCGAGATGGACGGATACAAAGGCCCAAGCGTAAAGGCAACTTTGCATAAATCAAAGAGATTCATCATATCCACCGGTTTATCAACGGGCGGATTTACCTTCCTAAACTTGCGGACGAGCTTGCAAAATTTATCAATTTCCTTCTCGTCTTCGGGCGCAAAGGCAACGAGTTCGTTTCTCGTTTTTTCTAAATCCGACCAAACGGTGAATTTTTTGCCTTCGCCAAAGTCGAGCGTGTAGAAATCGTCCTGCATAAACACGGGCGTGTCTTTAGACAGCGCGCCCGTTTCCTGCCACAGGGGATAAATGCTTGACTTCGGGTTTACCCCGACGAGCCAATGGATACAACCGTCGATATGACAGCCCTTTCTATCCCAACCGATACAAGCACCGCCAAGCGTCGCGTTCTTTTCAAGAACGAGCGTTTCATACCCGTTTTTTTGTAAATAAACACCGGTAGCCAACCCCGCAACGCCACCGCCTATGATGATTGCCGTCTTCTTTTGCATGCCTGTCCCCTACGCGGAAATTCCGCCTATCAGTCTTCGAGCGCGTACGCGTCTTCGCTGTTTTCGTATTCTTCGTACTGGTGGCAAAATTCTGCAAACACTTCGTCCAAAAGACTTTCGTCTTCAATGGGCAAAAGCAACGCTTCTTCGCCTTCGCCTTCCAGGGCGTAAATCACGACTTCGTCTTCTTCCTCTTCCGTTTCCGGTTCGGCTTTTTGGAATACGCAGTACTTATTTCCGCGATAATCGATGGTCGCGATGTGATACAATCTTTCCACCGTGCCGTCGTCCGCTTCTAATTCCAAAATGCGGTCTTCTTCGTAAACTTCGTCTTTGATTTCGTTGCTCATAGTTCTATCTCCCTTTTTATTTTTCGATTTTTCTCTTGTCAAGTAGCTTTCCAGGATATACGACGCCGCAATCGAATCAATCGTCTTTTTCCTGTCTTCGCGCTTGATACCGCCCATAATTTGCGTTTCGCGCGCCTGCATCGTCGTAAAGCGTTCGTCTTCCAAAACGACGGGTATGTCCGTCGCCAATTTGAGCGCGTCCACAAACTCGCGCGTTTTAACCGTCTGCACGCTTTCCGTGCCGTCGTAGTTGTACGGGATTCCGCAAACAATCACGCCCACGCCCTTGTCCCGTGCAATATTCGCCACCGCTTTCACGTCGTCGTGGAAACGGTGTACGCGCACGTACGTTTCGCAGGGCATTGCGTATTCGTTAAACGGGTCGCTGACCGCTACGCCTATCCTTTTGTTGCCTATGTCAAAGGCGATGGCTCTTTTTCCAATCATACTCGTATTATACCACAAAAGCGTCCGCCCGTCTACTGTTTGAACAAAATTTTTCTCGTAATTGCATAACTTCCGTCTATTTTCACATACTCTTTCTACCGAATATCCACAGAAGGGGGAACAGTATGGAAAAATTCGCTATCGGTATGTTGCTTGGCGTCGGCGTCGGCGCTTTGATTACGACGAACAGTTATAAAATGCGTATGCTTGTCAAAAAAGGACAAGAAGAAGCGCAAACGAAGTTTAACGAAGTCCTGGACGAAAAATTACAGCAGATGGAAGAAGGGGCGAAAAAGGTGAAGGAAAAGGCGGAAAAGAAACTGAAAAAAGTGATGAAACAAAAACCTTCTTCCGAAAAAGAAAACGCCTAACTTTTCCATTTTCAACAGGCAACGCCTGCCGTGTACGCGTACACGGCAGGCGCATTTTTATTTTTTCAGCATTTCGTTTTCCATTTTTAAGCGTTCGTTTTCCGCGCGCAACCGCTCGTTTTCCGCCTTCAATCCTTGCGCAAGCCTGTCGTATAAGGCGTTGATTTCCGATTCTAACCTGCGCCGTAAAAACTCCTTGTCCGGGGTCGTGTTTTTCAAACGCTCTCCCTTCTTCCCCAAACGCTCGGCGTCTTCTTCATACCCCATTTGCTTGGCAATTTCCGCAATGCGGTGCGGTTCTTTTTTTAAGGTGTTTCTGTACTTGTTTTGCAAGCGTAGCATCAATTTATCGTCGCCGTTAGAAAGGTTGAAAATGGCACGGCGGACGGAAATACCCTTGCTCTTTTCCGCCAAAATACTGCGTAAAACTTCGTCCGTTTCTTCCTTCGTGAACTCGCGGATTTTTTCCACGGACAAGGACGAGCCGTCAAGGAGCTTTACGATGCGCTCGTCCCCCTTTTCGTTTTTCATCAGCGCGTAATAATAATTCCGCACACTCCCTTTCGCCCTGCCGTGGTGCATACCGTACGTTTCAAATAGGTAAGTCAACGTTTTGCCCTTGCGTTTGCCTTCTTTGATGTAATCGACCAGCGTTTTCGCTTCTTCTTCCGTATAGCCGTTGATTTTGTTCATACTTTCCCCCTTCAAGGTTTTTTCGGTGAGATTATGCACCGATTTTTTCCCTTTTATACTTTTTCTTTGAAAAAAAGAATATAGTAAAGTATGAAAATTTATTTTTTATCTTCAACGCCTTGCGCCCTGACCCTAAACGGCGTGTTTTTCGGCGTTACTGACAAATTCCAACGTTTTGCCGAAATCCACCTTGCCGACGGCGTGTTTGCACAGTTCTCTCCGCAAGGCGGTTTGCCTATCGGATTTTTTATTACCGACACGCTTCCCTTCTCTCCGCCCGACGGTTGCGAAGTCTATCTTCTAAAAGACGGAATTGCCGTGTACGCGTGCGATTTCCCGTCCGCGCACACCGCACTTTCTATGATTGCCCAGGCAAAAAACGGCGAAACGTTAGTCACCGTCTACACCCAAGGCAAGGTACAGGTATCGATTGAATCGAGTTTCGGCTTTTTCAACGCGCACCTGCCCCCGTCATTTTCCGTTTGCAAAATCACCTTCGTGGAAGGGCTTATCCTTTTGGAAGGTCAAAACGCCTTCGCCCTGTTCACGCGCGATGGCAAACGCCTATTGCAGGAAGAAATGGAAACGCTTTCGCTCGACGGAAACCAGCTTACGGCTACGCTCCCCCTATCCGATACGCTGGGTAGGACGGCGGAGTGCATATGGACTTTGTCCAAAGACGGTTGCGCGCGTACGGCGTGTACGTTGCGCCAAGAGCGGAGAGAAAACGGCGAGATTTTTATGCGCGCGTTTATTGCGTACGCGTTTTTCGAGAGCGTCTTAATCGGCGCGGATTATCGCGCGTTTTTGTCGGACGCACTAGTTGCTGAATCGGAGAATATCGTCGCGTTTTTGGGCAATTTCGTCGCCGTAACGCCTACTGACGAGCCGTGCACCTGCGGACTCGTCAAGAAGAAGGCAGAACGGCTTTACGCCGTTGAATATTACAGCGTGGAAATTCAGGAAGGAAAAATCGTCGACGTAAAAGGCTGAGTTTCGGCAAAACTTACCAAGCGTCTATCCTTGACTTGCAATGCGTTTGTCGTTTACAATAAAAGGGCAAAGAAAAAAAGGAGAGAGCTTATGAAAAAAACAATTTGCAAAACCGTGTACGACACGGAAAATTCTACGCTAATTAAAAAGATTACCTTTGGATATTTCGGTGCAAGCGACGGATATGAAGAAAGTTTATACCAAACGCCAAACGGCCTGTATTTTATCTACGTCAACGGTGGCGTAGACAGCAAGCACCCCAAAGAAGACATCTCGCGTATTAGCGCGGAAAGAAAAACGGCGTGGCTTACGGCAAACGCATAATAAAAACCGCCCTAACCGAAACGGTTAGGGCGGTTTTTGTTCTTAGTATTTCGTTACTTTTACACTCTTGATTACGATTGGCGCTTGGGGAATTTCGTATTTCACGGTAACTTCGTGGTCGCCTACCACAGGGTCGTCCGTGGCAACCTTCACGCTTTCTTCTTTGACGAAATCGTCTTCATCCGTGCCGTAAGTATCGGTGATATACTTTTCAAACGCCGACTGGAATTGTCTTAAAACGTCCGTGTTTTCCAGCGTTGCAAACGTACAGAATTTCGAGTGCACACTGCCCGATTCTTGCATGGAGATGAAGAACGCCGACGTCGTGCGGTTGTATTTATACGAGCGTCCCGTCGCTTCGCCTTCGCTTTCCGCGCGTTTTACGTACACTCTTTCTTCCGCTTCGTCATAGCTGGAAATATCGTCGTAGTACATCGTAAGCGAGCCGTACGTACCTGCAAGCGCGCCTTTCGTCACCTTAAAGTTGTTGCTTTCAAATTCGCCGTAGACGGTGAAGGAAGGGTTGTTTTGTTCCTTGTCAAACCAAACGGTCGTGGGATACGCCTTCAATTCGTCGTATGCCTTTACCGTTTCATAATAAGGCTTATACGCCAAGCCGTGCTCAGCGGATGCGTCTGCGGAGTACACGCCCGTATACAATCTTAAATAGTCTTCGTCGTAATCGTGCACACAAAGCCCGTCGTAATAACCGTTTTCCGCCAAATACAGGAAATGGTTTACCGTGGACGGCGCAATTTTTCTGTACAATTTATATTCCAGCGCATACGTTTCGCCGTTGAATTCAATTTGCATTTCCACTTCGGGATGCGACGTTTCACAACCTGCAAACGTGGACGCGCAAGCGCCAACGGACAAGGTTGCCAAAGCAAGACAAGCTATTTTTTTCATAGTTTTCTTGAACATAGATTTACTCCTTCCAAAACGCGAGTTTCATTTTTTTTCTCTATACCTTATTTTACCTTTTATTTGGGTTTCCGTCAAGTACTTTTCAGGCATTTCCTTTGATTTTTACGCGATTTACACAATCTCGTTCCGTTTTTGGCAAAATCCGACAAAACGGGACGAGTGTTTTTCGAAAACAAAAAACGGCTTGCAAATGCAAACCG
>JAZRDK010000027.1:0-15038 GCA_045660225.1 Candidatus Scatosoma sp. | reverse complement strand
TCCGCCGCCGCTACGGTGACCGTTTTGCCCTGTGAAAGGAAATAGTGCGCAAGCTTGCCTACGGTGGTGGTTTTGCCAACGCCGTTGACCCCAACGAGCATTATAACGCAGGGATATTCGGGCGGTTCGACTTCGCTTTCTTCTAAAATTTCTATTAAAGCGCTGCGAAGAAGCTCCAAAACGTAGTTTTCGTCTTTTAATTTTTCATCCATAGCGCGCTGTTTAACGCGGCCGACAATTTCTTGCGCTGTGGCGTACGAAACGTCGGAAGATAAGAGAATTTCTTCTAATTCTTCATAAAATTCGTCGCCAAGCTTATTTTTAGAAAAGAGCACGCGGAGTTTGGTCGAAAGGTTGTCCTTGGACTTTTTCAACGCGCCGAAAAGTTTACCGAATAATCCCATAACACTTTCCTTTTTGTGGTTTTATTGTATGAACGCCTGAAACGTGCCGGTTCAGGCGTCGGATTTTAATAATGCTGTATTTCGCAGCGGTTTTCTTGTTTTATTCGACGGTGCCTGCGCCAAGTCGGCTTTCTACCTCCGCCAGCTTGACGGATACAATCTTCGATACGCCCTTTTCTTGCATCGTTACGCCGAACAGCGTGTCCGCTTGGTTCATCGTCGGCTTTCTGTGCGTGATGACGATGAACTGCGTTTCTTCCGCAAATCTCTTCAAATACGAAGCAAATCTATCTACGTTTGCGTCGTCGAGCGCGGCTTCAATTTCGTCCAAGATACAGAACGGCATAGGACGCGCTTTCAAGATAGCGAACAAAATCGCAATCGCCGTCAAGGCTCTTTCACCGCCCGAAAGCAAGGATATCTTCGTCAGCTTTTTGCCAGGAGGGCAGGCTACGATTTCTACGCCCGCCGCAAGCGGGTCTTCCACTTCTTCATAGTCGATTTGCAATTCCGCTTTGCCGCCGCCAAAGAGTTCCTTGAACGTGAGCTTGAAGTTTTCGTTGATTTCTTCAAAACCTGCGTTGAAAATGCGGAGCATTTCGCCACGGATTTCGTCAAGTGCCGTTTGCAAATCCGCAAGCGCTTTTTGCAAATCTTCGCGCTGGGTCAACATTTCTTGACAATGTTCTTTTTCAAATTCGTATTCTTCGACGGCGTTTTGGTTGACTGCGCCAAGCATCGTAATTTTACGCTTTAACGTAGCAATCGTCGTTGCCGATTCTTCGACGTCGAAGTTTTCCTTCCTATACGAAAGACAACCTTCATAGTCCAACTCGTACGCTTCTTCCATACGTTGACGCGCGTTTTCCAAATTCGTGTCGATTTTACTGATTTCGATTTCGCATTTATCACGCTTGTCCGTGTTTTTCGTCAGGGTTTCTTGATAGTTCGTCTTTTCTTCTTCCAAAGACGTCTGCGACGCGTTTACCACTTCTTTTTCCTTGGCAAGCGTTGCAATCTTATCTTCGATTTCGCGTACCGCACGTCTTTCTTCTTCGGTAAGCTCCTTTTCTTCCGCTTCCGCTTCAAACGTTTTTAACTTGCTTTCCGCCACCGTCTTTTCGTATTCCATATCCAGGATTCTCTTGACAATGTCTTCCTTTTCCGCCGTAAAACGTTCCACCGTTTCTTGGTGTGTGGACAACTCGGACGTAAGCGTGGCGTATTCCACTTCGTACGCCTTCAAAGTTGCGTTCTTTTGTTCGCGCTCCGCCTTAAATTCTTCGCATTGATTGCGTTGATTTTTCATTTCGCGTTCCTGCGAAAGTCGGCGCTGTTGCAACTGCTCTTCGCTGAGCGACGAGTTGGCTTCTTCGTCTTCAAGCTCTGCAAGCTTGCGCTTGGCTTCAAAAAGCGCTTCTTCGTAGGTCGCTACGTTCAATTCAACGTCCTGCAACTGTTGGCTAAGCGCCGATTCGCGTTGCAAAAGCCCTGCGATTTCGCTGTTTGCGCCCTGGTATTTTTCACGCAGTCTTTCCACCGCTTCTTCCGCTTCGCGTTTCGCTTTTTCGCTTTCCGCGATTGCCGTTTTCAGTTTTTCGATATACTTTTGTTTCTTGGCAATATTGTCCTTGCACTCTTGAATTTTACGTTCGTTTGCAAGCAACGAGCCGGTGTCTTTACGACGACTGCCACCCGTCATCGAACCGCTGGTTGCGACAAGGTCGCCGTCCAAGGTAACGATACGGAACATATTGCCGTATTTTTTCGCAATCGTCGTTGCGTTTGCAATGTTGTCGCAAATCAAAGTGTTGCCCAAAAGGTTGCTGACGACGTTGTAATAATAATCGTCGTATTTCACAAGCTCGGTTGCAAGACCCATCGCGCCACGTTCGTCCAAAGCCCTTCTAATTTCACGGGAATCGGGACGCGCGCGCATGCTTGTAACGGGCAAGAACGTTACCGAACCGCCGTTGGTACGTTTCAAGTATTCAATCAAATATCTTGCGTCGTCCGCCGACGGCGTAACGACGTTTTGCATCGCACCCGAAAGCGCGCGTTCGATTGCCGTTTCATATTTTTGTTCGGTGGATACGACGTCTGCAAGCGCGCCGTGCATATGCTTAGAAAGTTCGGGGTTCGTCTTTGCCACCGAAAGCAAACGGCGTACGGAATCGGTATAGCCCTCGAAACGGTTTTTCATACTGATATACATTTCAAGGTTTTCTCTAAGCGACGCGATTTGACCGTTTGCATTGAACAATTCCTGGTTGAAATCGTTGATGGTCATTTGCATTTCGCGCGCTTCTTCCTGCTTTTCTTCAAAGTCGCGCATACCCGTCGAAGTCAGCGCACGAAGACTGCCCACGTCCTTTTTGACAGACGCAATTTCGTCCAAAAGTCTTTCTTTTCTTTCCACTTCCTTTTTGAGCGCGGAGGCAAGTTCTGCAATTCTTTCCTTCGTCGCTTCCATACGCGCGGAAAGCGTACCCAAATTCTTCTTCAATTCCGACAAATCGTCCGCGGAAGAGAGTTGGGAAAGACGGCTTTCGTCCGAAAGCTTTTCGAAAATTTCAATCTTTTTGTCGAGCGCGGAAATTGCCGAGCGCAAAACGTCCGTTTGCGTTTCCAAATCGGACACGCGCTTCGTGCCTTCCACTTTTCTTCTTTCCATCAACGCGATTTCGTCGTCGATTTCACCGATGCGAATTTTGCTTGCGTCCAGCATTTCCGCCGCCGCCTGGATTTGCGAACGGTAGGTGCTGATACGCTCTTTCGCAAGTTTTAATTCGCCGTCCTTTCTTTCGTTGCCGACGGACAATTCTACACGTCTATCGTTCAACTGACTAAGTTCGGTGTCCGCCGCCAAAATTTTCGCGCGGTTTTCTTCGAGTTTCCTGTTGATAAGTTCTATTTTCGTGTTCAAATCAATGATTTTGTCGGAAATGACAGCAATATCTTTTTTGAACTTGCTCTTTTCGTTTTCGGCGTTTTCAAAGCGGTATATGTAGGTGTTTGCTTCCTGCACTTTAAGCGCGGCGGAAAAATCGGCGTATTCTCTCGCCTTTTCCGCTTCGTTTTTCATCCTGTTAAGATGTCTTTCCGATTCGTCGATACGCTGGCTGTAAATAAACAAATTCGAGTTAGAGTCGGCAATTTTTCTTTCAATTTCCGTCTTTCTCGTCTTGTATACCATAAGCCCAAGCGCTTCTTCGAAAATCAGTCTTCTTTCTTCGGCGCGCGCGCCCATAATCTGCGCGACTTTGCCTTGACCGATAATCGAATACCCTTCTTTACCCAAGCCGATGCCGTGGAAAAGCGCGACCATATCCTTCAATCTGCTGGGCTGGTCGTTAATCAGGTATTTACTATCGCCCGAACGATACAAACGGCGCGTCATCGACACTTCGTCCGTGTCCATCGTCGGGAAAATGCGTTTTTCGTTGTCGAAAACAAGCGTTACTTCACAGAAGGTTTGCGGTTTTCTTTCCACCGTACCGTTGAAAATAACGTCTTGCATATTCGAACCACGAAGCGTCTTTGCAGACTGTTCGCCAAGCACCCAGCGGACGGCGTCGGAAACGTTACTTTTACCGCAACCGTTCGGGCCAACGATACAGGTTACCCCTTCGTCAAAGCGAATCGTCGTTTTGTCGGCAAACGATTTGAAGCCGACCAGTCGTATTTCTTTTAAGTCCACAGTTCTCTCCTTTTTGGTGATAGCTATTTTCTTGCCTTATTTTTTTTCTTTCTTCGAAAGCTCCCAAAGTAGCCTTTGCGCCGCAACGGACTCCGCTTCCTTCTTCGTCCTGCCTTCACCTTTCGCGCTTTCGCCCAAAGCAAACGCTTCTGCTCGGAAGGTGGGCGCGTGGTCAGGCCCCGTTTTTTCCACCGTGTACGTAGGCGGGGGTTGACCTATGCCTTGCAAAAATTCTTGCAAAGCACCCTTGTGGTTTTCGTCGCGTTTTTCCACGGACAAGTTTCCACGTTGCAAAACGAACGTCTTCGCGCTTTCGTATCCGCCGTCCAAGTATATCGCGCCAACCACCGATTCAAACAGGCTTGACGTCGTTTTTTCGCCTATGTTTTCCCGTCTTCCGAATACGCGCAAATACTTCTCGATGCCCAGCGCGTCCACGGCGCTTTCCAACGCGTTTTTGCAAACTAAGCGTTGCCTGTCTTTCGTCAGCTCGCCTTCCGTTGCCGTCGACAACAGGGCGTACTGCCACTCGGTTACGATAAGTTGTAACACGGCGTCGCCTAAATATTCCAACCGCTCGTTACTGCTTTCGCCGTAGGCGTTGGCGTACGTCGAGTGCGTAAACGCTTCGATAAGCAACGCTTTGTTGGTAAAGACGTAGCCGATTTTCTTTTCAATTTGCGACACGGGAAACTGCATAGCCTTACTCTTTCGTTTCCGTGTTTACTTTTACCGCGTCCAAATCAACGGTGTCAATCATCGCCTTCATTTTGCCTACCATATCGCCCTTGACGGCGTTGGATGCCTGGCGAATACAAGCGGCAATACCGCGCGCCTTCGAGTTGCCGTGACCTTTCACAACCGCCTTCGAAAGCCCTAAAAACATCGCGCCACCGCACGCTTCGTAGTCCATGCTCGTTTTGATTTTTTTGACGATACCAAGGCAAAGCAACGCGCGGAGTTTCGTCCAAAGGTTGCGCTTAAATTCGCGTTGCATAATCCCGCCGAGCGCCTTTGCACAGCCTTCCACCGCTTTCGTTGCGATATTGCCCGTAAACCCGTCGCATACCATCACGTCGATGTCGCCGTACATCAAATCTCTGCCTTCGACGTTGCCGACGTAGTTGACGCAGTCCATCGTTTTCAATAATGCGTTTGATTCCTGTTGCAAAATAAGCCCCTTATGGTCTTCCGTGCCGTTGTTCAAAAGCCCGACTTTCGGGTTTTTAATGCCGTACACCGTTTCCGCATACGCCGAGCCCATCACCGCAAAATGCGCCAGGTTAATCGGCTTACACTCTAAATTTGCACCGCAGTCGCAAATGAAGGTTTGCGAGCCCCTGTGGTTGGGAATCGAAGGGCAAAGCGCGGGTCTTGAAACGCCTTTAAGTCTGCCTAAAATCAACACGCCTGCCGTCAAAACCGCGCCCGTCGAACCGGACGAAACCAAACCGTCCGCCTTGCCTTCCTTAAGCAATCTAAACGCGACGACGGTGGACGAATCCTTCTTGGTTTTTACCGCCTTGGTCGGAATTTCTTCCATCGTAATCACTTCCGTCGTATGTACGATTTCAAGACGTTTTTCATCGTAGTTTTGGTCTTTTAATACGTCCTTGATTTGCGTTTCGTCACCGCAAAGAATTACGTACAAATCCTTGTCTTCGCTAAGCGCCTGCACCGCGCCGAGTACCTGCTGTAACGGGGCGAAGTCACCGCCCATTGCGTCAATTACAATTCTCGTCATCATTGTTCTCCCGTCTTAGTATTTCATTTCGCCAAACGTTCTAGGATAAGGCACGACGTCACGGATATTTGAAACGCCCGTAAGGTACATAACCATACGCTCAAACCCAAGCCCAAAACCGCTGTGCGTCGTTCCGCCGTAACGGCGAAGGTCAAGATACCACCAGTAATCTTCGGGGTTCATACCCAGCTCCTTGATACGAGCAACCAGCTTGTCGTAATCGTCTTCTCTTTGCGAGCCACCTACGAGTTCGCCGATGCCAGGCACAAGCAAGTCCGCCGCCGCAACCGTCTTTCCGTCCGGGTTTTGTTTCATATAAAACGCCTTGATTTCCTTCGGATAATCGGTCAGGAATACGGGCTTTTTGTAAACTTGTTCAGTCAAGAAACGTTCGTGTTCACTTTGCAAGTCCTTGCCCCAGAAAATGTTTTTGTCGTCGAACTTGTCCGCGTTTTCCTTCAAAATTTCGATGGCGTCGGTATAACTCAAACGGACGAAGGCGTTTTCGGATACGTTCTTCAATCTATCCAGCAAGCCTTTGTCGACGAACTGGTTTAAGAAATTCAGCTCGTCCTTGCACGTTTCGGATACGTAGTCGATGACGTATTTCACCATCGCCTCCGCAACGTCCATATCGCCTGCCAAATCACAAAACGCCATTTCCGGCTCAATCATCCAAAATTCCGCCGCGTGACGCGCCGTGTTAGAGTGTTCTGCGCGGAAGGTAGGCCCAAAGGTGTACACGTTGCCAAACGCCATTGCGTACGTTTCCGCGTTCAACTGCCCGGAAACGGTAAGCGACGCGCGCTTGCCGAAGAAATCGTCTTTGTAATCGACCTTCTTTCCCTTTTGAATTTCGTCTAAATCCAGCGTCGTAACCTGGAACATTGCGCCTGCGCCTTCACAGTCGCTACCCGTCAAAATAGGGGTGTGTACGTACACAAAACCGCGGTCGTTAAAGAATTTGTGAATCGCAACCGCCGCTTCGCTACGGATACGGAACACCGCGCCGAATAAATTCGTTCTCGGACGAAGGTAAGCGATTTCACGCAAGAATTCCACGCCGTGACGTTTTTTCTGCAAAGGATAATCGGGCGTAGATTCGCCTTCCACCTTGATTTCCGTCGCCTTAATTTCATAGGGTTGTTTGTTTTCGGGCGTAGCCACCAACGTACCCGTTACAATCAAAGCGCAACCGACGTTTTCCTTTGCAATCACGTCGTAATTGTCCAAAACGGCGCGTTCGAACACGATTTGCGTGTTCTTAAAACAACTGCCGTCGTTCAGTTCGATAAACCCGAACGCCTTCGAGTCGCGGATGGTCTTTGCCCAGCCTGCAACCGTCACCGTTTTCCCGTCGTATGCGGAAACGTTTTCGTTCAATGTTTTCAAAGCGATTCTTTCCATATTCAAACCTGCCTTTTTAGGGGATTTTCCTTTTTTCCGTCTATGACGGAAGTCCCCAATTTTTATACGCTTTCATTATAACAGTTTTTCCCTGAAAAGACAAGCGTTGAAAAGCGTTTTCCTTGCATTTTATTCGCCCGAATTCGCATTTTTTTTGACGATGACACCCTGCACGGGTCTGTAAGCGTCCGTGCGGATACGTTTTTTATACAAAAGCACGCCTTTCCTATACCGTTCGACGTACGCTTCGCTTTGAACGCCTGCCCTGCCTTCACGCAAAATCTCGTCCCTTTCGCCAAATCTTACGACGGGGTCGGGTGGCGGAATTTCGCCCACGATTTTTGACGTAATCTCGTACCTGTCCCCGTTGTTTTTGCCGAAAAAACGAATTTTTATGCCACCTTCAAACCGCTTTGCGGACAGGTGAACGGGGAAATCGTAGGGGTTGAAAAAGCACAAATCGCTCCCCGTAGACACCATCGCGTCCCTGGACGGCGCGACGTAGCCGACAAGCAGACTGTGCGGATGCACTTCCGTCACCATAAGCCCCGCCTTCAACGCGGCGTTGTATAGGGTGGTGCTTACTTGGCAAACGCCACCGCCTACACCCACGGCGTACTCGCCGTTGACAATAATTTTTGCCTGCTTAAACCCCGTTTCCGCCGTGCGCCTACCCACCGTTTGGTTGAAGGAAAACTCACCGTACGCCTGCACGGTTACGCCGTCAATCAAACGACTGGCAATCGCGATGTTTTGCACGCGGTCTTTTTCTTTTTCGTTAAAGTAGGTCGTATATGCGGACATCTCCGCCCAACCGTACGGAGCGTCCGCTTTCGCCTTCCAAATTCCCCCTTTTGGGACAAAGAAAAAAGCGCCCGCAAAAAGGAGCGCCGTCCATCGTTTTACCGTATGCGTTTTCATGTCTTACCCCTTCTATGTAATACGTTCAACGCGTACACGGTACGCCGATTTAGTTGTTTTCGCACAGTTCTATCAGTCGTTCGTCCATCGTATAAAAGGGCGTGCCGATTTCTCTTTCGCCGTTTTCGAAATGCGTATCCGAACCGCCCGTAACGATAAGATTTTTCGCCTTCGCCAGCTCTAAAAAGTACGACGTTTCCTTGTCAGTATGCGTCGTGTAATAGGCTTCTATACCATCCGCGCCGTACGCAAATAGGTTTTTTAGCGTCCTTTCGCGCGTTTGTTCGTCCATCGTCAATCGCCCAGGATGCGCAATCACCGCTTTTCCGCAGAGCGCGTGGATACAATCGACGGCTTCGTAGGGTGTCGGTCTGCCCACGCCGGAGTTTGCCACCCTGCCGTACGCCAAATACTGCATATACGCGTCTTCCGCGCGGATATTCAGCCTTCCGCCAAGCGCACGGGCAACGTGCATTGCGTGTACGGGTAAATCGGGCGACGACATTTGTATAAGCACTTCTTGAAAGGTTAACGCTATCCCTATCGCGTTCAATTTTTCCACCATATCCTGCGCGCGGAGTTTGGACGCCTTTTTCCGTTCTTCAACGAAGTCGGCATACGCGTCGTTTCGGCGACATCCGTATCCCAAGACGTGAATTTTTTGGTCGCCGTCGTACGCGGAAATTTCCCAACCCGAAAGGTAGGAAAGCGCGTGCCGTTTCGCCAAAGCGCGCTTTACGTCTTCCCCTGCCAGGGTGTCGTGGTCGGTAATCGACAAGAAAGAAAGCCCCCGCGATTTTGCCTTCTTGCAAATCTCGTCGGGGGAATATAGTCCGTCCGAATATACGCTGTGGATATGCAAATCTGCGCGCATTTACTTCTCCTTAATCGTTCCGTTTTCGATGCGAATTTTTCTACAATCCGCGCCGTACAAAACGCGCTCCGTATGCGTGCAAGTCAAAATCGTTTGCACGTCGGAAATGCAGGTAAGCAGTTTTTTTCTGCGACGCAAATCCAGTTCGCTCATTACGTCATCCAAAACGAGAATAGGGTTTTCGCCCGAAAGTTCTTTGAAAATACGCACTTCCGCAAGCTTGAGCGCAAGCGCACAGGTACGCATTTGCCCCTGCGAAGCGTACGCCTTTGCGTCGATGCCGTTGACGTTGACGACGACGTCGTCGCGGTGCGGACCAACCGTCGTAAAACCAAGCCGAAGGTCTTTTTCGTAGTTGTTTTCTAATCGGCGCATGATTTGCTTAGCAATTTCGTTTTCATCCCCGTCATAGCGTCTGTCCGGCTTTAATTCCAACGCTTCCGCACCATCCGTCAAAAAGGCGTGGTATTCCTTGGCAAACGGGGCAAGCTTTTCCAAAAATTCCGCGCGTTTTTTTACGATAACGGCGGCGTATTTACAAAGTTGTTCGTCCCAAACGGGCAGGGTGTCCAAAACCAAGGACACGTCGCGCTCTTTCAAAAGACTGTTGCGCTGGTCTAAAATCTTGTTGTAACGAAGGAGCGCCGTATAATACGCAGGCGAAGTTTGGGAAATGGAAATATTCATAAACCGACGGCGTTCGTCGGGTCCGTCTTGAATCAAACGCAGTTCCCCAGGCGAGAAAAACACGCTGTTGATATGTCCCATAAGGTCGGCGTTTTTACTGATTTTCGAGCCGTTGACGCGGATTTCGCGCTTGTTTTCAAAAATCAACGCCTCGATGACGACTTTCCCGTACCGATTTTCCGCTTCGGCGGTAATTTTTGCGTGTTCCGCGCCGATTCGAATCAGCTGTTTATCGTGGCGGATACGGAGCGACGTACCCGTGCAAAGGTAAAAAACGGCTTCGGCGCAGTTGGTTTTGCCCTGCGCATTTTTGCCAAACAGGACGTTAAGACCCTCCGAAAAATCGAAGATTTCGTTTTCGTAGTTTCTAAAATTTTGAAGAAATAATTTTTTTATTTGCATAATCCTCAAAAAACCCGCCGAAATTGCTTTCTTTTCCTTTGAATTTGTATTATAATTATAACAAATAATTTACGAAAAGACAAGTTTACGAAAGGTGTAGGAAGAAAGATTTTTCTACGGGGGTAAAATTTATGGCAGAACACACGCAATTACAATTTATTTGGAAACAAATCAACGAGCGGTTGAAAAATCTCGTTTCGCCGTTGACCTATTCGCACGCCTTCAGCGACATCGAGCCCGTGGACGTCGCAGGCAGAAAAATCGTTTTGAAAGCGCCCAGCGAAAGTACGGCAAACGCCATCGTTTCGCACAGCTTTGGCGATAAATTGCGCGAAGCCATTGAAAAAAGCGATTTGGGCTTGACCGATTTCCGCCTGTACGTAGAAGGTAGCAGTACGTACACGCTTGACTGCGAAGAAGACGCGTCGGAAACCTTCCGCGTGTCCCCTATCAACAAAAATTTCACCTTCGAATCCTTCGTTGCCGGCTCTGGCAGTAAGTTTGGCTATGCGGCGGCGAAAGCGGTTGCCGAAAACCCTGGCGAAGTGTTTAACCCCCTTTTCATTTACGGAAAATCGGGGCTTGGTAAAACGCACCTTTTGCAGGCGATTGCCAACTACCTTTCCAAGCACCACCCCGAAAAGAAGGTGCTGTATACGACCAGCGAAAATTTCTTGAACGATTTCATCGACTCGATTGCGCAAAAAAACGGCGCAAAGCTCCGTTACCATTACCGCAACGTCGACGTCTTGATGATTGACGACATCCAGTTTTTGAAAAACAAGACGCAGGTGCAGGAAGAATTTTTCCACACCTTTAACGAGCTGTCTTCACAAAACAAACAAATCGTTTTGACGTCCGACCGTCCGCCCAAGGAAATTGCAACCTTGGAAGAACGTCTTCGTACGCGTTTCGAAGGCGGTATGATTGTCGATATTCAACCGCCCGACCCCGAAACGAAAATTGCGATTTTGCGCAAGAAAGCAGAAGACAAAAAATGCCCCGTTGCGGACGAAGTTTTAGAATTTTTGGCGCAAAATTCGGGCGACGACGTACGTACTTTGGAAGGCAGATTGACGAAGGTTATCTTCGCAAGCCGTCTTCGTGAAGAACCGATTACGCTTGCGCTTGCACAAAAGGCACTCAACGAATCGGTAAAAGAAGCGGACGCGGACGAACAAATCACGCCTGAAAAGATTTTGACGGCAGTTTGCGGATATTTCCAGCACTCTAAAGAAGAAATCCTTGGTAAGAGCAAGAAAGCGGAACTTGTGAAAGCGCGCCAAATTTGCGCGTATTTGATGTGGGATATGCTGTCTATGCCCTTGGAACTTTTAGGCAAGACCTTGCACCGCGACCACACGACGATTATCTACGCAAGAGATAAAATGAAAAAGTTGGAAAAGCAAAGCCAACAAATCCGCAAGGAAATTGACGATATTAGAAACATCGTCTTGAAAAAATAAATGTACGTACGGCAGGTAATATGAAGGCGAATTGCGAATTTTTAGAATACACCGCGGAAGCGGTTGTCGTCGGAGCGGGGCACGCAGGTTGCGAAGCCTCGCTTGCTTTGGCGCGCACGGGGATAAAAACCGCCCTTCTTACCTTGAATTTGGACAGTATCGCTTTCTTGCCCTGCAACCCGTCCATCGGCGGAACGGCGAAGGGGCATTTGGTACGCGAAATCGACGCACTCGGTGGTGAAATGGGCATCGTGGCGGACAACACCGCTTTGCAAATCCGTATGCTCAACGTCGGTAAAGGCGCGGCGGTGCAAAGCCTGCGCGCGCAGTCGGACAAAAACGCGTACCACCGCGAAATGAAAAAAACGTTGGAAAACACGCCGAATCTTAGAATTATCCAGGCGGAAGCGACGGAAATTTTGACGGAAGACGGCAAATGCGTCGGCGTCAAAACCAACTACGGTGGCATTATTTCCTGTAAAGCGGTGATTCTTTGCACGGGCGTGTACTTAAACGGCGAAACGATTACCGGACACGTCGTGGAAAAATCAGGGCCTAACGGGTTTGCGCCTGCAAATCATCTTACGGACAGTTTAATCAAGCTTGGGTTTAACGTACGCCGTTTCAAAACGGGTACGCCTGCAAGACTCGATTCGCGCACCATCGATTATTCGAAATGCGAAATCCAAAACGGCGACGAAGACATTTACCCCTTCTCGTTTATGCACGATAAAGCACCGGAAAACAAAATGCCGTGCTATTTGACGTACACCAACTTAGATACGCACGCCGTCATTATGGAAAATTTAGACCGTTCGCCCTTGTACGACGGCACGATTCTTTCCGCTGGACCGAGATATTGCCCGTCCATTGAAACGAAGGTGGTACGTTTTAAGGACAAAGAACGCCACCAAATTTTTATCGAGCCGGAAGGCGCGGACACTTTGGAAGCGTATATCCAAGGCATGTCCACTTCAATGCCCCACGACGTACAACGAAAAATGTACGCATCCGTCGCAGGGCTGGAAAACGCGGATATTATGCGTTATGGCTACGCCATCGAATACGATTGCATCGATACGTTGGACGTTTTGCCTACCTTGGAATTTAAGAAAGTCGAAGGCGTGTACACCGCAGGTCAAATCAACGGCACGTCCGGGTATGAAGAAGCGGCGGCGCAAGGGCTTATGGCAGGCTTAAACGCGTCCTTGAAACTGCGCGGACTCCCCCCCTTCACGCTTAGAAGGGACGAGGCGTACATCGGCGTACTTATCGACGACCTTGTCACGAAAGGCACGGACGAGCCCTACCGTATGATGACGTCGCGCGCCGAACACCGCATTTGCCTTCGCCAAGACAACGCCGATTTCCGTTTAACGGAAAAAGGCAAAGCGCTGGGTTTGGTTACGGAAGAACGCTTTCAAAGGTACGTGGAAAGAAAGGCACAATACGAAGAATTGTTGGCTTCGTTGCAGACACGGGTATCCCCTAAAGAGTGTACGGACTTTTTGGCAGAGTACGGATATTCCGCGCCCGTCGGCGGTGTTTCGTACGCGGATATGTTAAAACGCTCCATCCCGTTACAGGCGATTATGGCGCGTTATAACGTGTTTAAGGAATATCCGAAAAACGTTTTGGAAACGGCGGAAATCACCGTCAAATACGAAGGCTACTTAAAACAGGGATTAGAACTTATCGAACGTGCAAAGCGTTTGGAAGACAAACTACTTCCGTCCGACATCGATTACGACGAAATCAAGGGCTTGCGTTTGGAAGCGCGCGAAAAGCTGAATCGAATCCGCCCCTTCAATTTGGGGCAGGCTGGACGCATTTCGGGGGTGAACCCTGCGGACGTTTCCGTGCTTATGGTCTACCTTGCAACCGTGCAAAACGACAAATAAAAAATCACCCGTGTACAGCAAGTACACGGGTTTTTCTTTCGTACGATTTTGACGTCAATCGTCAAAATTTTTCTTTTCGGCGACAATGTATTTCGGACGGTTTTGCACTTCTTTATAAATCATCGAAGTGTGCATATTCGCAAGACCTTGGCAAACGAGCAAAATGGACGTTGCCAACCCAAGCGTCGGGAAAAGCCAAGCGACGAGTCCACCAAACGCCACGCCCGAACAAGCCAACACGATAAACGTGATAAAGCAAGCCACGCTTAAAAAACCGAACAGGACGCCAAGCTTTATAGGGAAGGTTAACGTGTAGTCGGTGTTCGGGAAAATCCCCGATTCCGCAAGCTTTATCATCTTTTTCAAGGTGTAATGCGTTTCGCCTGCCACGCGTTCGGGACGGTCGAACTCGACGAAGGTTTGCTTAAAGCCCACCCAGGTCACCTGTGCGCGCAAAAGACGGTCGTGTTCGCCAAGCGAAACGATGGCGTCGACGACTTTTCTATCGTACAACTTGAAATCGCCCACGTCTTTGGGCATTTCCATTTTCGTAATTTTACGCATGAAGCGATAATACAAAAACGCCGTTGCTTTTTTGAAGGCGGTTTCGCCCGTTCTCTTACGGCGTTTGCCGTGTACGACGTCATAACCTTCCTTCCATTTTTTAATCATTTCCAAAGCGACTTCGGGCGGGTCTTGCAGGTCTGCGTCCATAGCAATCACGGCGTCGCCCGTTGCAAGCTCCATACCGCAAAGAAGAGCAGGTTGTTGTCCGAAATTGCGCGAGAAATGGCAAGCCTTTACACGCTTGTCCTTTTCCGCAAGTCCGTCTAAAATCTCTTTCGTCGCGTCCATGCTACCGTCGTTTACGATAATAATCTCATATTCTTCGTGCAAACTTTCCATAATCGGCGTAACCGCATCGTAAAAAAACTGAAGGCTTTTTTCTTCGTTGTACGCAGGCACGATGATTGAATATTTCGCCATAATTTCCACCTCGTCGTCTATTATACACCATTGTCGCAAATTTGTCAATAGGCATATTGCATAGACGTTTTCTAAAAACGCCCCGACGTCCACCGTCGGGGCGAATTTCGTTAGTTCATTTTTTCAAGAAGTTTCAAATCAATGCCCTTTTCGCCGATTTTGATAATTTCAACTTTTACCTTGTCGCCGATATTAAGCACGTCTTCTACTTGGTTGACTCTCTGTTCGGAAAGCTTGGAAATGTGTACCATACCGTCTTTACCAGGCGCAAATTCAACAAACGCGCCTACCTTCGAAAGGATACGTACGACTACGCCGACAAACATATCGCCAACTTCGGGGTCGTGTGCAATCGATTCAACGATAGCTTGCGCGCGTTTTGCGTTTGCAACGTCGCCGTAGCAAGCGATACATACCGTACCATCGTCTTCGATGTCAATCTTCGTACCCGTTTGTTCGATAATCTTGTTGATAACTTTACCTTGCTTACCAACGACGTCACCGATTTTTTCAGGGTTGATTTTGAAGGTGATAATCTTGGGTGC
>JAZRDK010000026.1:0-10074 GCA_045660225.1 Candidatus Scatosoma sp. | reverse complement strand
GCTTGTATATAATAGCATTATTGCAAAGAATTGTCAAATACTTTTCGACGCTTTTTTTAAAAAAGTGTAAAAAAAATTTAATTCTTTTTTTTCTAACAAAATCCGTCAAAAATTGTGATTATTTTTCGTAAAAAAAATTCGTCAAAGATATTCCCTGTTTTCTTGTCTAAATAAAAAAAATATGTTATAATAATGAAAAAGGGCTAAAAAGTGCCTTTATACGACGAAAAAAGAAAACCCGGAGCGGAATAAAAGAACAAACACGTACACGTTCAAAACGCCAAGCAGGGGCATTAAAACCATCAATAAAAGGTCGCCACGTTTGTACTTTAATAAAAACATACTCACGTACACGGTAATCGCGCCCCCAAGCAGGCCCGTAATCAAAAGCTTGCTCGTCGTTTTTTCGCCCTTGACGGGTTTGTCGCCTTCTTCTAAAGGCGTTTGTGCGCTTTCCGTTGCTTGCAAACGTTCGGCGTTTGCTTTATCACGAAGAGATTTGACAAGTAGGAAGGCGTAAAAATTTACCGCTAAAATATAGGCAACCAACAAGACGTACAAAATAATCATACGCATAGTATGACCCAAAACTTGAAAAAAATCACAAGGAGCATATTTATGAAGAAAAGAGCACTGGTAAGCGTTTCCGATAAGACGGGCATCGTTGAGTTTTGTCAAAGACTCATCGCTTGCGATTTCGAAATTATTTCGACTGGCGGTACGGCAAAGGCGTTGAAGGACGCAGGACTTCCCGTCATCGGCATCAGCGAGTTGACAGGTTTTCCCGAATGTTTGGACGGCAGAGTAAAAACGTTGCATCCCATCGTGCACGCAGGGCTTTTGGCGATGCGTTCTAATCCTGAACATATGCAACAGCTGGAAACTTTGAACATCAACACGATTGACGTCGTTGCGGTAAACCTTTATCCCTTCAAAGCGACGATTTCTAAGCCCGGCGTATCGTTTGAAGACGCCGTCGAAAATATCGACATCGGCGGGCCTACGATGATTCGTGCTGCCGCGAAAAATTACCAAGACGTAGCAGTTGTCGTTGACCCGAAGGACTACGAAAGGGTGCTTTCCGAATTAGAGACGGGCGAAATCACGTTGGACACGAAGAAATATCTTCAATATAAAGTTTTCGCGCACACGGCGGTTTACGACAGTATGATTTCCAACTACCTTGCGGAAAAATTGGAAATCCGCTATCCCGACAGCATCACGTTCGCCTACGAAAAGGCGCAAGATATGCGTTACGGCGAAAATCCCCACCAGGGCGCGTCCTATTACAGCGAAGAATTTATCCGCGCAGGCTCGCTTTCCAAGGCAAAACAACTTTGGGGTAAAGAACTGTCCTACAACAACATCAACGACGCAAACGGCGCACTCGAACTCGTTAAAGAATTTGAAGAACCCTGCGTGGTCGCTTGTAAGCACGCAAATCCTTGCGGTGTAGGCGTTGGTAAGACGATTTACGAAGCATACGTAAAAGCGTACGAATCCGACCCTGTTTCCGTGTTCGGCGGAATTCTTGCCATCAACGGCGAAGTAGACGAAGCAACGGCAACGGAAATCAACAAAATTTTCATTGAAATCGTTATTGCGGAAAGCTTTACCGAAGGCGCGCTTGAAATTTTGAAGGCGAAGAAGAATATCCGTCTTTTGGAACTCCCCGACATCAAGGCAAAACGCGAAGCAAGCGCATATGATATGAAGAAGGTGTACGGCGGACTTTTGGTGCAAGACTACGACAATACGTTGTTTGCGCCGGAAAATTTGAAGGTCGTAACCAAGCGCGCGCCTACGGAAGAAGAAATGAAGGCGCTTATGTTCAACTGGAAGGTCGTAAAACACACCAAATCCAACGCAATCGTCGTTGGTAAGGCGGATAGAACGACGGGTATCGGTATGGGACAAACCAACCGTATTTGGGCGGCTCAACAGGCTATTGAACACGCAGGCGAAGAAGTAAAGGGCTCGGTTATGGCGTCCGACGCGTTCTTCCCGTTCCCCGATTGCGTTGCAGAGTGCGTAAAAGCAGGCATTACGGCAATTGTACAACCTGGCGGAAGCATCAAAGACCAGCTTTCTATCGACGCTTGCGACGACGCAGGTATTGCCATGATTTTCGTTGGCGATAGACACTTTAAGCACTAATAGGAGGTCGGTATGTTAAAAGGTATTCCTAAAATCGTTTCCCCCGAGCTTTTGAAGGTGCTTTGTGAAATGGGGCACGGCGACGAAATCGTCATTGCCGACGGCAATTACCCCAGCGAAACCAACGGCAAACGCGTTGTGCGCGCAGACGGGCTGGGCGGAGTAGAATTGTTAGACGCAATTCTTTCGTTAATACCCTTGGATACCTATGCCGAACAAAATTTCCTTTTGATGGAAACGACAAACGGCGACCCTACGCCGACCATTTGGGCGGAATATTTCGACGTCGCAAACGCGCGCGATAACAATGTTCGCGTAGGTATGCTTGAACGTGGAGAATTTTACGAACGTTCGAAAAAGGCGTACGCCATCGTTGCCAGCGGTGAAGGTGCAATTTACGCAAATATCATTTTGAAAAAAGGCGTTATCTAAAAAATAAAAGGACTGACGAAAAATCAGTCCTTTTTTTATCAAAAGAATAGGGCAGGTACGCGCTGAAAGTTAATTTTGCGCGTTTTTCGACGCTTTGTATTCGCCGATAGCCTTTGCCAACTGGTCGGGGCAAGACGTGTTTCCACGGCAACGAATCCCGGAAAGCAAAGCCTGTACCTCGTCGATATCTCTGCCTTCTACAAGTTTTGCAATGCCTTGCAAATTACCGCTACAACCGTGAATAAAGCGCACGTCGTGAATTTTATTGTCGTCGTCTACGTTGAAAAGGATAGTGCGGGAACAAGTACCGCCTTTGGTGGAATAAGTGAACATAAAAACTCTCCTTTATATGGTGTATACGCCGTCAATCGACCAGCGTATCGTATATTGCCGAATACAAATCCGACGCCTTAAATTCCCAATTTTTATAAATATTCTGCGCCGTTTTTTTATCGGGCACGACGAATTTTAATTCCAGCATCGGTTGCAAAGGCGCAAGAATTTTCAAATACACGGTGTACGTCCCGTCTGCGTTTTGGAAATAATCCGACTTACACTCTTGACGGTTACGGAATTTACCGCTGTTCTTTTTGACGAACGCGGAAATTTCGTCGCGGATGCTTTTGGGAATTACGACGTAGAAATTGTTTAAGGTTTCGCGCCCGTCGCTGGTGAGCGTATACAGCGGTTCGTCTACGGTGGGAATACTGCAAAGGAAACCGCCGTCCAACAGCCTAGGCAAAAGGTCGACGCAGTCCATATAATTCAGCCAATCGTTTCCAACCGTGCACATTTCAACGACGGTGCTTTCGGAAAGTGGACTTTCCATTTTATCGAACACGAACAGCAAAATTAATTTATTGACGGACAGTTCGCCTTGAATTTGCATGCGTTTGCTCCTTAACACTTTTTCTTTCGGTCAAAATCGTGAATATATTATACATAAAATTTTATTGAAAATCAAGATATTTCGTCAAAAAATATTTATTATTTTTACGATTTGTGCTATAATGGTAGAAAAGAAAGGCAAAACAACGCGTTTTGTTGCAAATTCGGTGGTGTAAAATGGATTATACGGAAAAGACGGTGCAAAAAAATTACGTATTCAAGGGTAAAATTTTGACGGTGCGTTGCGACGACGCAACCCTTCCCGACGGGAAACCGTGTACGCGCGAGATGATTGAACACGGCGGTGGAGCTTGCGTTTTATACGTGAAAGACGATAAGGTGCTGTTGGTAAAACAATACCGCTATCCGTACGGCGAAATGGTGTACGAAATCCCGGCAGGCAAAATCGACAGGGGCGAAAACCCGGAAACGACTGCCTTTCGCGAGCTGGAGGAAGAAGGCGGTATTAAGGCGGAGAAATTACAGCTTTTGTACGTCATGTATCCTTCGCCTGGGTACACCAACGAAAAAATTTATATCTACCGCGCTTTGGACGGCGTGGAAACGGGCGCGCATTTGGACGAGGACGAGTTTTTGGACGTAGAATACGTGCCTTGTGAAAAAATTAAACAAATGTTAAAAGAAGGCAAATTCAACGACGGCAAGACGATAATTGCGTTGCAGGCGTGGCTTTTGTCGAAGGATGAGTAAGAAAAACGGGGTCAAGACTGACCCCGTTTCCCTTTTTGGAAGATAAGGAGATAGAAAAGAAATCAATACCCACAACCGCACTTGCAATCACAGTTGCACGAAGGCGTCAAAATGGACGCAAGCGTGCCGTTTCTGTAAAGGCAGAACAAAAGCGCCGCGATGATAGGAAGACCGCAACCGTTGAAAATGCCGGAGCAAAGCGCACCGTCCTTCGAGCCGAGTACGAGTAAAGCGATAAGAATCCAAAGGGTTACGTTATTACCCTGATTGCAACAAACCATAAAAACCTCCTGTGTTTGACCGCAGGGGTATGTACGTTTCCTTGTCGGATGCCTGCGGTTTTGTATTTCTATTACATAATATTCTAAAAAGAAGGCGTGTGTGCGTGAAAAGTTGTAAATTCTTCCCTTCATTTCCTTGCCTAAATAAAAAAAATACGCTATAATAATACTATTCCGTGGCGGATATACGTTCGTAGTCTGACCAAGCAAACGGAATTACATACTTTTTGTCTACGGGTATCTTGTCAAAGAACTCGATGGAGGTTTTATGAAAAAAGCGAACTTTTTTTCGGCGAAACGTGTTACGGGCTTGGCTGTGCTTTTGGCGCTCGTCATTGTTTTACAGGCGGTTGGTGGCAGTGTAGCCATCGGCGCGGTTACGTTGAATTTCACGTTGATTCCCATCGTGCTCGGCGCGGTGTTGTACGGTGCGATTGCAGGCGCAATCTTAGGCTTTGCTTGCGGTGTAGTCGTTTGGATTCAGGTGATTATGGGGCTTTCCCCGTTTTACACGATAATTTGGACGCATACGCCCGTCGTTGCAAGCCTTACCTGCGTCGTAAAGACGGTGGTTGCAGGGTACGTATGCGGTCTTTTATACCGTTGGCTGTCTAAGAAAAACGCCTACGTTGCGTTGTTTGTTTCGTCGGGAATCGTGCCCGTTATCAACACAGCGCTGTTTATCGTCGGCTGTCTTTTGATGGGCGAAAGTATTACTGCGTTCCAGATGCTTATCGGCGACACCAGCGTGAATATTTTGGTCTTCATTATGGTAGGACTGGTTACCTTCAATTTCTTTATTGAACTGGCTTTGAATATGGTGGCAGCCCCTGCTTTACGTACGGTGCTTGCCGTTGTAACGGGCAAACTGTCCACAAGAAAGAAATTCTTCGACGACGAAGAAATGGATAAGGGAAATTGACCTATGGTTATTTGTATCGATATCGGAAATACGAATATAAAATACGCCATCTACGACAAGGACGAATTAAGGGTGTCCTTCCGCGTAGCGACGGATTTCAAGAAGACGTCGGATGAATACGGTGCACAACTCAACGGTATGTTGACGGCGCAGGGGATACGTGTGGACGAAATTGAAGGCGGTATCGTTTCTTCGGTCGTGCCTTCGCTTGATTATACAATCGATAAAATGTGCGCGCTGTATTTGCATATTTCACCTATGCACATTGCGCCCGGCTTAAAATCGGGGTTGAATATCCGTTGCGACGACGCGCGTGAAGTTGGCGCGGATAGAATCGTCAACTGCGTGTCCGCCATCGTCGGTTACGGCGAAGGTACGCCGATGATTGTCGTCGATTTCGGCACGGCAACCACCTTCAATATCATCAACGAAAACAACGAGTTTATCGGCGGTGTCATTGCGCCGGGGATTAAAGGTTCGCTCGATTCGCTCGTAAACGGCACGGCAAAACTTCCGCGCGTAGAAATTGAAGCGCCGAAGAGCATTATTGCAAAAAATACCGTTACGAATATGCAGGCAGGCATCGTTTTCGGTTTTGCAGGGCTTGTCGAATACATTGTCAAGCGTATCAAGAAAGAACTGAAAGCAAGCAGGGTAAAAACGATTGCAACGGGCGGTTTCAGCAACATCATTTCCAAGGAAATCGAAGGGATTGACGTCGTGGACAAGTTGCTTACCTTGAAAGGGTTGAAATATTTGTACGATTTGAACGCACAACAATAAACGAAGGGGGCAGGTACGAAACGAACGCCTGCCTATGAGAGAATAAACACGACAAATACGGAAGGAGAAAGATTATGGTTAAGAAAGTTGGCGTAGCAATTTTGGGGCTTGGCGTCGTTGGTGGCGGTACGTATCAAACGATTGTCGACCACCACGATTTTTACTTAAAAACTCAACAAATCGATTTGACGGTAGAAATGGTTTTGGACAAAGCGCAAGACCGTTTGGACGCGCTCAATATTCCTGAAGAAATCCGCGCGCGCAGTATCGAAGAAGTCGTTGCAAACCCCAACGTAGACATCGTCGTAGAAACCATCGGTGGCATCGGCGTTGCGAAGGCGTTCGTTACGTCCGCGCTCCGCGAAGGCAAGACGGTGGTTACGTCGAATAAGGAATTGATTTGTAAGTTCTCGCACGAGTTGGAAGAACTTGCAAAACGTACGGGTTGCGGTTTGTACTACGAAGCAAGTTGCGTAGGTGGCGTGCCTATTATCCGTACGCTTTTGGACGGTGTGCAGGCAAACCATATCCAAAAAATGATGGGTATCGTCAACGGCACGACCAACTATATTCTTACGAAAATGGCAAACGAAGGCGCGGACTATATGGAAACGCTTAAAGAAGCGCAACGCTTAGGGTATGCGGAATTTGACCCGACCAACGACGTGGAAGGTTTCGATTCTATGTACAAGCTCTCCATTTTGTCGTCGATGGCGTTCCATACGAAAGTGCCTTACGCCAACGTTTTCCGCGAAGGGATTTCCAAAGTCAGCACGAAGGATATCGCTTGCGGTAAAGAACTTGGTTACACGTTGAAATTGTTGGCAATCGGTAAAAACACGGACAAGGGCATTGAAGCGCGCGTACACCCCACGTTTATTCCCAGTTCGCATCCCTTGGCAAGCGTAAACGATTCGTTCAACGCCGTATACCTTACGGGCGACGCTGTGGACGACGTTATGCTGTACGGTAGGGGCGCAGGCGCTTTGCCTACGGCAAGCGCGGTTGTTTCCGACGTTATTTACGCGGCTACGCACACCGACGTCAAATATTCCACGTTCAAAAACAAAGCGACGGCGGATAAGGGCGTGAAATTCATTTCCGACTTTACCAGCGCGTATTATTTGCGTATGCAGGTTGCGGATAAAGCCGGTATGCTTGCAAAAATTTGCAGTGTGTTTGCAAAATACGGCATTTCCATCGTCGAAGTCGTGCAAAAAGGCAAGGAAAGCGAAGGCGAAAACACCGTGCCTTTGATTGTTATTACGCACAAAACGTCGGAAAAATCGATGAAGAACGCGGTTGCAAAACTCAACGAATTGCAACTTGCCAACGTAGACGCCGTAATCCGCGTCGAAGAATAACGCACGTTTACGATAAAGAGACGGTTTCGCCGTCTCTTTTTGATTAAAAGGAGCAACTATGAAGGGTTTGGTCGTTATCAACGCATATCCGCGCGGAGAAAAATTTTTGCGCCAGGGTCAACGCATTGCGGACGCACTTTGCGCGCAAGGTGTAAAAACGGACGTCGTCAAAAATGGGGATATTCACGCGTTTATAAGCGCGGACGGGAAAATTTCCACCAACGTGGCGGGCTATGATTTCGCCGTGTATTTGGACAAAGATAAATATCTTGGCAGGGCTCTGGAGGCGGAAGGCGTACGCCTTTTTAATCGTATACACGCCATAGAAAATTGCGACGATAAAACGTTGACTGCGTTTGCTTTGAAGGGCGCAGGGGTGCGCCTTGCGGAAACGATTCCCGCTCCGCTTTGTTATACGCCAAACGTGTCGGTAAATACGGCTTTTTTGAAAAACGTGGAAGAAAGACTGGGTTTTCCTATGGTCGTAAAAACCAACTACGGCTCGTTCGGCGACGGTGTTCAACTCGTACACGGTAGCGCCGAGCTTAGAGAAGTTGCCCAAAATGTATTGCGCGTACCGCATTGCTATCAACGGTACGTTGCCGAATCGTCCGGACGGGATATTCGCGTCATCGTCATCGGCGGAAAGGCGGTGGCAGGTATGGAACGAAAGGCAAAGCCGGGCGAGTTCCGCTCGAATATCGAGTTGGGTGGTGAAGGCAGGGCAATCGAGCTTTTAGACGATTGTAAACGCACGGCGGAAAGGGCGGCGCAGGCGTTAGGTTTAGATTATTGTGGAGTCGACCTTTTGGAAGGCAAGGACGGGTTTGTCGTTTGTGAAGTCAATTCCAACGCCTTTTTCGAAGGTTTTGAGAAGGCGACGGGCGTGGATATTGCGAAAGAATATGCAAAGCATATCCTTTCCGTTTTTCCTGGCTAAATATCTTGACATAGTGAAAACTATGTGATATAATTAACAAGATAACGTATGCCTTGAAGGCGTAAACTGGGGAGGACCTATGTCGCAAACGATGAAAAAAGATAGACGCTATACGATAAACCGTGTGCTTTTGTTGGTTTTCGATTTGGTTTGGGTGTTCGTCGCAGCAGTAGCTGCGTTTTGGGTTTGTGAAGGCAGTATTTACACGTGGGTAGATTTGACTACTCCTGCTTTGATTTGGGCTCTCGTCAACGTGGCGGTGTCCCTGTCGCTTTTTGCAATTTTGCATTTTTATCATATGGCGTTTTCGTCCGTCGGTTTCCCCGAAGTGATTCGAATTTTCACGGTTTGCGTTGCGTTGACCGTGGCAAACGCCGTATTTTCTTTCATTTGGGGGCGTGATTTCGCTCTTGGGTTAAAAGTTGTCGCCGTGTACGGCATTTTGCTTTTTAGCGGTATTGTAGGTATTCGTTTTTCCAAACGCATATTCAACGTCGTAAAGGCGCAATTTATCAACCGTTTCACAAAAAAGACGCACGTTTTAATCGTCGGCTTTAACAGCGACGCGTTCACCTTAATTCGTACGATGGTCTTTAACGAAAAGAGCCGTTATAAGGCGATTTGTATCGTGGACGACGACGAAAGGGTGCAAGGCAAACGCATTTACGACGTCCGCGTCGTAGGTACGACGTTCGACGTGCTTTCAGTCGTAGAAAAATACAAAATTCAAGAAATTTTCGTGGCGCTTCCCACGATGAACAAAAACGCAATCCGCGACGTCTTATTCCGTTGCAAGGGAAGCGGTTGTCCAATTCGTTTGCTCCCCGAACTTTCCAAGATGACGCACGGCGAAATCAGCGTTTCTAAACTTCGCCACGTCGACGTTGCAGACCTTTTGGGCAGAGAACAAGTCAGCGTGAACTTGGAAGAAGTTATGGGTTACATAGAAGGCAAAATCGTGCTCGTTACAGGTGGGGGCGGTTCTATCGGTAGCGAACTTTGCCGTCAAATCGCCATGCACAAGCCGGAAGAATTGATTGTTTTAGACATCTACGAAAACAACGCGTACGATATTGAACAAGAATTAAAACGTCATTACCCTAACTTAAAGTTGCTCACCTTGATTGCAAGCGTTCGCGACGAAGTTAAAATTCGCGACGTGTTTGATAAATATCGTCCGCAAATCGTGTTTAACGCCGCCGCGCACAAACACGTTCCGCTCATGGAAACCGTACCCGATGAAGCGGTGAAAAACAACGTCTTCGGCACCTACAACACCGCAATGGCGGCGCGCGAAAACAAGGTCGGCAAGTTCATCCTCATCTCCACCGACAAAGCGGTCAATCCGCCCAACGTCATGGGTGCGACCAAGCGGATGTGCGAGATGATCATCCAGTATCTCGACACGATCTCCCCCGACACCACCTATGCGGCCGTCCGGTTCGGCAACGTACTCGGATCAAACGGCTCCGTGATTCCCCTCTTCAAGACCCAGATCGAACAGCGTCAGGACGTCACCGTCACCCATCCCGAGATGATCCGGTATTTCATGACAATCCCCGAAGCCAGCCAGCTCGTTCTTGCGGCAAGCGCCAT
>JAZRDK010000025.1:0-3628 GCA_045660225.1 Candidatus Scatosoma sp. | reverse complement strand
GTTCTTCGCTAAATTCATAGCCTTTCCCCTTCTTCGTTGCGATATGCAACAACACCGAGCCGTTTTTTAAGGCTTCTTTTGCACACGACATCGCATCGAGCATTTCTTCTAAATCGTTGCCGTTTTTCACGCCCATATATTGAAGGCCGAATCCTTCCAAAAGGCGGACGTTTTCTTCTTTTCCGTTCTTTTTGATTTCGTCGATAATGTCGTACATACCGCCAACCGTGGGCGAAATGGACATACCGTTGTCGTTGAGAATAATCAAAATTCTCGTATTCAAAATTTTCAAACTGCTGAGCGCTTCGTACACGAGCCCGTTGTTGAACGAGCCGTCGCCGATATACGCAATGACTTCCCCGTCTTCGCCAAGCAAATCGCGCGCTTTTGCTAAGCCGATACACGCGGAAACGGACGTCCCGGCATGCCCCGTATCATAGAAATCGTACTCGCTTTCCGTGCGTTTAGGAAACCCCGAAATACCGCCGAATTGACGGAGTGTATCAAAACGGTCAAACCGTCCCGTCAACAACTTGTAGGCATAGCATTGATGTCCTACGTCGAACACGATTTTATCCTTCGGGAAATCGAAGGTATGCAAAAGCGCCACCGTAGATTCTACTGCGCCAAGGTTGGACGCAAGATGTCCACCCAAACGCGTTACGGTGCTAAAAATGGTAGAACGAAGCTCGTCACAAACGACGTTCAGCTTATTTATCGATAAAGTTTTTATGGTTTTGGGTGTTAACGTTTTTAACATACCTTCCCCTTTTTTTCTTTATACTTTAATGCGTACGATTTAATACGTAATCGACTAAATTGTGTAAAAATTCTACTTCGCCGTCCACGCCTTCCAACACCGCGTGACAGTCTTTCGCGCACATATCCGCGCGCACTTTAGCGCCTTCTAAGCCGTACAAACGCACGTAGGTAAGCTTGTTTTCCTTTTCGTCCTTACCCACCGTCTTGCCTATCTTTTCAAAATCGCCCGTTACGTCCAAAATATCGTCGGTGATTTGGAACAGCACGCCAAGCAATCTACCAAACTGCTCTAAAGGCAAATACGATTTACTTCCACTTAAAATGCTTGCCACAACGACGGGCGCAAGCAACAGTTTTCCCGTCTTGTGTTCGTGCACGTATCTCAAATCCGCCTCGGAAACTTCCCCTTGCGTTTGAGAAAAGTACAAATCCGCGGACTGACCGGCAACCATGCCGTAAATCCCTGCCGATTCGTTTAAGAAACGGGACGCATAAGCGTATTTTTCGCCTTTCGTACACTCGTTAAAACAAATGGAATACGCTTCGTTTAACAAGGCGTCGCCTGCCAAAATCGCGTTCGCTTCGCCGAACTTTTTATGGTTCGACGGCTTTCCGCGACGGAAATCGTCGTTGTCCATCGCAGGCAAATCGTCGTGCACGAGCGAATAGGTGTGAATCATTTCCAAGGCAAGCGCAAACGGTAAAATTTCCGCACGCTCTACCCCAAGCGCGTCCGCGCAGGCAAGAGCCAAAACGGGTCTAATTCGTTTTCCACCGTTGCAAAGGCTGTAAACGATGCTTTGTCCAAGCACTTCAGGTTTCGTTTTAATGCCTTGTGCGTAGGCGTTCAAATACGACTCGAATTCGGTTAAATAGTTTTGGTATTGAAGATTAAACGCTAACAAATCTTTTACTCCTTACAAATCGCCGAATAGGTGTTATACATCAACATCGTGATGGTCATAGGCCCGACTCCGCCGGGAACGGGTGTGATATACGACGCTTTTTCCTTTACGTTTTCAAAATCTACGTCACCGCAAAGTTTTCCGTTTTCGTCGCGGTTAATCCCCACGTCAATCACGACAGCGCCGTCTTTTACCATATCAGCGGTCACGAATTTCGCCCTACCAACCGCCGCAACCAAGATATCTGCTTGCATGCAAAGCTCTTTAAGGTTTTGCGTACGGCTATGACAAATCGTCACCGTTGCGTCCGCGTTCAAAAGTAAGCCTGCCATAGGCTTGCCTACGGTTTCGCTTCTACCGACGACAACGGCGTGCTTACCGCGAATCGAAATGCCTTCAAGTTCAAGCAGTTTCATAATGCCAGCCGGCGTACAAGCCGAAAATTTGGCTTTATTTTGCATCAAAAGTCCCAAATTCGTCGCGGAAAAACCGTCGACGTCCTTTTGTACGGGGATATGCGCGTTTGCCGATTCTTCGTTCAGATGCTTAGGCAGGGGCAACTGCAACAAAATGCCGTGCACTTTTTCGTCTTCCGCCAGCTTGTCTAAAAGCGTTTCCAATTCTTCTTGCGTGGTTTCCTTGGGAAGTCTATACGAATAGGATACGACGCCAAGGTCTTCACACGCCTTAATTTTATTTCTGACGTAAATTTGCGACGCTGGGTCTTCCCCTACCAAAACAACCGCAAGTCCGGGTTGGGTTTCCGCCTTTGCAATTTTCTCTTTCAAGTCCTGACGAATTTTATCCGACCAAGCTTTACCATCGATGAGTTTCATCTTTTAACCTACTCACTTATTAATGACGCCGGAAAGTACGCCGTTTACGAAATCGGCGCTGGTTTCCGTGGAATATTTGCGTGCAAGCCCCGTCGCTTCAGATACGGATACAACGGGCGGAATATCGTCAAAATAACAGATTTCCGCCATCGCAATCAACATGATACTCTTGTCCGTAGGATTAATTCTGTCCGCACGGTAATGATGGCAAGCGTCTTCAATACCTTTGAGCAGTTCTTCGTAGTGTTCTTCCACGGTTGCCACCAAATCGGTTGCAAACAACAGGTCGTCTTCCTTGTCTAAAAGCCCAAACTGCTTATAAATTTTCTTTTTCAACGCGTCCATGCAGTCGCTGTTAAATTGTTGCGCGAAAATAATATTCAGCGCCGCTTCTCTTGCTTCGTTTCTCATAGTACAACTCCGTAATAACCGACGAAAGCCCTTCGCTTAGACGAAGGGTTTCGTTAGATGTATTTAATTCTCGTCTTCGTGTGCAGGTTCTTCCTTCTTTTCAGCGGGCGCATCACAGAACACTACGTCCTGGATATGCACGTTCACTTCGGCAATCTTAAAACGCGTCATATTTTCCACGCTTTGCTTTACCGATTGCTGAATTCTATACGCAAGTTCGGGCACGTTATAACCGTACTTGACGACGACGGAAACGTCTGCGTAGACGCCGTCCTTTTCAATATACAGCGAAATCGCGTTTTTACCGTTGGGGGCAACAGTACCTTCCACTTCGCCCACCGCAAGCTCGACAATGTTACGTACAATCCCTGCATTGTACAGCGTTTTCCCGTTTTGTTTATCGTTTGCAGTTAATTTGAAATTTGACATCGAAAAGTTCTCCTTGTTATCTGTCTACTACATTATAACATATCTTTTCGAATTTTTCTACTGTTTTGAAGATATTTTCTCGGCTTTTTTTCAGCTTTCCGCATAAACGGGCATAATGATTACGTTCCCAGAAACGACACCCGTTTCATTTTTCATCATGTTGTAGATGGAAAGCGCCGTATCGTAATTCAATTCGGACGAATTGATAAATACGTTTACGTTGTCCGAATCGGTCGAAACGGACACTACCGCATCGGAAAAACCAAGCGATTTTACCATGTTTTC
>JAZRDK010000024.1:0-8852 GCA_045660225.1 Candidatus Scatosoma sp. | reverse complement strand
CTTCGTTGCCCGCTTCGCCGTCAAGCCAACGCTCTTCTGCGTATTTTTCCTTCAGCTGGTGATAGCTTGCGGTAATCTCTTCGTCCGTCGCGTTTTCGTGGACGCCGAGAATTTTATAATATTCCTTCATTTTATCTCCCTTTCGGCAAAACGCCGAAACAATTTTTCGTCTTTATTCAGTATCCGTGCTTTTCCCTTTTTTATCCGCTTTGCACTTTTTACACGCGTTGTTTCCTTCCATCACGCGTTTGGTGGTGGCAGGTATGCCTCTAAGCAAAATATTGTCGGACAAATCGCTGTTAAACGGCAGATGCACGTTTTGTAAATTTTCACGGATATCCATAAACAGCGACTGGAACACAAAACGCACTTCGTCGCCTTTTTCGCCTTCCATCAACGCCTTTAAGCAAGTTGCCCCGTACGCCAAGCGGAAGGGGTTGTACGCGCCCTTTTTTTCGTCCTTGTCGTAATCGTCCAACGCGTCGATAAGGTAAATCCATTTCCCCACGGCGTAAAACAGGTTCTTCGTGTACACCGTCGATTTCTCTCCCAAAGCATACACGGAAAATTCCGCAAGCATCGTCGCCGTCGCATCCGACGCCCTGTCTATACTCTCGACAAGCGCCTTTTCCGTTTCGTCCTGGCGCGCCAGGTTTTCACGGACGATACGCTCGATTTCAGGATAGCGCTTTTTTACGCGCCGAAAACCCTTCTTAAACCACAATCGTTTGCCCCTGCCCCTGTCGCCGTCCATAATGTCGTCCGTGTATTTGTAATACACGAGTACGGTGTTAAGCGCGCCGAGTTTTCGCGTCAGCTCGTCTACGCACGCCATTTTACGGGCGCGGATACAATGCGTCAAGCAATGGCTTTTTTCAATTTTGACGTCTTCGCCCAGGATATTGTGCATAATCACGGACAAAAACGTAACGTCGTAGGAAAGCCCCATGCGCGCGGTTTGACCGCAAACGTCGGAAATACCTTTGCAAAGTCCGCAATACATCGCCTTGTACAAGACGTCGTCTTTCATATATAAATACGGCGTATCCGCGCGAAGGTAACCGAACATAGCCCACTCCTACACAATCCAAAGTACGTTTGAGTATAACATACCCTGTAACAATTTGCAAACCCCTTGAAAGGGGTTTGCAAATTGTTCACCTAAAAACTGCCGTTTTTTCACCCGTTTAACAAATTACTTGCTATCTTTAGGCACGGGCACGATTTCACCTTCCGCGAAACGGAGCACCGCTTCCGACATATCTTTCAAGTCGTTTTTCAATTTCACCTTAAATCTCGGCGTCTTATATCTAAGTTCCATCAACGATTTCGGGGGTTTCATCGCCGTCAGTAAGTTCAGGCGTTTAATGCCCTTAAAGCTGTCCTTTACGTCGTTTCCAGACAGCGCGTACAAAACGTCTTGGGGGAATTTGTACGGGTTTGCCGTCGAAAGCACGACGATGGGCGTCTTATCCTTTTCGTTGGCTTTTTCTACCTTTTCTCTATACTGACACTTCACCGCAAGCGCAACGCCCGTGTGCGTGTCCATTGCATAACCGTATTCATCGAAGACGTCGTACATCGCCTCTACCGTATCGTCTTCGCTTGCGAATCCGCCGAAGAATTCTTCGTCCAAAATCGCCTTTTCTTTGTCGGTAATCGAGTATTCCTTCTTGTCCGCAAGCTCCTGCATACGCGATGCGGTCAGTTCGGCGTTTCTTCCGCTGATTTCAAAGAGCAATCTTTCCAAGTTGGACGACACCAAAATATCCATAGACGGGGACATGGTACGGTGGAAATCGCGTTTTACGTCGTACACGCCTTTCTTGAAGAAATCGGCAAGCACCTTGTTTCTATTCGACGCGCAAACGAGCTTTCTTACCGGCAAGCCCATCTTTTTGGCGTACCAGCCTGCAAGAATATCACCGAAGTTGCCCGTAGGTACGACGAAATCAACCACTTCATCGTCGTCGATTTGACCGGAAGTCCAAAGGTCAAGATACGCGGAGAAATAGTAAGCAATTTGCGGAGCAAGTCTGCCGAAGTTAATCGAGTTTGCGCTGGAAAGACGCGTGTTCTTTTTCAAGAGTTTTGCGTTAAATTCTTCGGACGCGAACATCTTTTTGACGGCGCGCTGACAGTCGTCGAAATTGCCTTCTACGGACGCAACGAAAACGTTGCCACCTGCCTGCGTACTCATCTGCAAGCGTTGCATTTTCGCAACGCCTTCGTCGGGATAGAATACGGCAACCTTTGTTCCTGGCACGTCACGGAATCCTTCAAGCGCCGCCTTACCCGTGTCGCCACTGGTTGCGGCAAGGATTAAAATATCTTCCTTGATGCCCGTAATTTCCGCGCTCTTTTTCATAAGATAAGGCAAAACGGTAAGCGCCATATCCTTAAAGGCGCACGTAGGGCCGTGGAACAATTCCAAAATATATAAATTCCCGTCGATTTTCACCAAAGGCACAGGGTCTTTGCCTTCGAAATTCGAATACGCCTTTTCGCAAGTTTCCTTCAAAAAGTCCGCGCCCAAATCATCGGCAAGATATTTCCCAAGCACAAACGCTGCGCGTTCGGGATAGCTCATTTCCGCCATCGCACTCAGTTCTGCCTTCGTCACGGTGGGGAAGTTTTCGGGGACGTACAATCCGCCGTTGTCCGCCAAGCCTTTTACGATTGCCTGTGCGCCCGTTACCTTTTCACCGCCTCTCGTGCTGATAAAATACATTTTCTATACCTACCTTCGTTTTTTCCCTCGTCAAAACGCGCAAAGCAGACAGACTTGGTCTGTCTTCGCTTTTTCGGCGCATTTTCCCCTTATCGCCTTATTTTGTTTTTCCTATTTTTAAGAAAAAGCCGAACGGGAAAAACGCTCGGCTTATTCCATAGACCAAATTTTACTGTCTTTTCAAAGACTCGCCCTGCCCGCTTAGATGTATTTGGAAACGAAATCGGGAAGGTCGTCCTTTTCCGCGGAAACGGAAACGGTGATGACGAGATTGTTCGTCTTTGCAACTTTGTCAAGCATATAGAAGAACGCCGCCATTTCTTGTACGGGCTTACCTGCGATACGTACCACGCCGTCGATAAACACGTATTCGTTGTCGTGGTTGCCTGCAATCACGCCCTTGATGAAACCGCAAAGCGCAGCTTCGCCTGCAACGTCGTAATCACTGGTGTCGATGAAACGGATTTCACGTTCTAAATCATACATACCGCGCTTGCTGTCGGTGATGAAAATCATGTGACCTTTCGCAATCGCTACCGTAGCGTTTGCCGCGTCAATCATCATCTTCGTCTTACCCGTGCCTTTCGCGCCGTAAATTACTTTAATCATAATCAAATCCTCCCAGATTTTGTCTTGCTTATCCGAGCCGAAAAGGTTTTCCTCTCGGTTTCCTATAGTGTAACAAATTTTCGCACTAATTTCAAGACCTTTTTGAAAAATTTTTCGCCGTTTTCCAAACTTTTTTTCAAAAAAATCGGGTTTTTGTGGAAATAAGCCCCTGGCTTGAGCTTTTGGCAGTAAGCCAAGGCTTTCCTTGCAACTATTTTTTGTAGTTAGACATAAAAAACGGCTTGGGCGAGTGCGACCAAGCCGTTTGTGTTTTTCTCTTATTGCAGGCTTTCGACAAAGCGTTTGATACGCGCCAAGCCTTCGTCGATGTCCTTTTCGCTGAGCGCGTAGGAAAGACGGACACAGTCGTCCGCGCCGAAGGATACGCCGGGGACGGTTGCCACTTTTTCGCCGTCCAAAAGCGCGTCGGCAAAATCAATCGAGCCGTTGATTTGCTTGCCTTGATAGCTCTTGCCGTACAGGTCGCCAACGACCATCATTACGTAGAACGCGCCGTCCGGTTCTACCGCGCGTACGCCGTCGATTTCGGAAATGAGCGCGAGCAGTTTCTTTCTTCTTGCGTCGAAGACGTCCACCATCGCTTGAATTTCTTCGTCGGACGAGTTCAGCGCTTCAATCGTCGCGCATTGCGAAATGGAGCAAGCGTTGGACGTTGCGTGGCTTTGGAAGGAGTCGATGGCTTTTGCGACGTCTTTCGGCGCTGCGAGATAGCCCACGCGCCAGCCCGTCATCGCGTACGTTTTCGATACGCCGTTGATGGTTATCGTCAAGTCCTTCATCTTTTCACTGCATTTTGCTATCGAAAACGCCTTTACGCCGTTATAGCAAAGCTTTTCGTAAATTTCGTCCGCTAAAACGAAAATTTCCGCTTCTTCACACACTTTTGCAATCGCGCGGACTTCCGCTTCGTCGTACACCGCGCCCGTGGGGTTGGACGGAGAGTTGAAAATAAGCATTTTCGTCTTGGGCGTGATGGCGTTTTTCAATTCTTCCGCAGAGAATTTGTATTTGTTTTCCTTCTTGCAAGGCAAAAACTTTACCGTGCCACCGCAAACCTTAACGACTTCGGGATACGTCAACCAGTAAGGTTCGGGGATGATGACTTCGTCGCCTTCGTCCAAAATTGCAAAACAAGCGTTGAAAATCGAGTGCTTTGCACCGTTGGAAACGATGATTTGCGACGGCTCGTAGGAAAGACCGTTGTCCTTTTCAAACTTTTCGCAAATCGCCTTTCGCAAAGGCAATAAACCGGACGACGGCGTGTATTTCGTTTGCCCTGCGTCTAAGGCTTTTTTCGCCGCCTCGATAATGTGGTCGGGGGTGTTAAAGTCAGGCTCGCCCACGCCAAAGGATACTACGCTTTCGCCTGCCTGTTTCATTGCTTTCGCTTTTGCCGAAATCGCCAACGTCAAGGACGGGGAAATCATCGACATTTTCTTTGCAACTCTGTTCTTCATAAGTCTACTCTCTCCAAAGATTTTTTAACTTTATTATTTTACTATGTTTTTATGCGGAAAGCAACTTGAATTGACCCGTTTTTTGCATTTTGTTGAAAAATAATTGATTTTTTTGAAGAAAAGCCCACTTTCTATTTGTTTTTCCGATTGTTATAATCGAAATAAATGAAAAAGCCCCTTTTAGGGGCTAATTTTTTACCTGTCGTAAAGGCTTGATTGATACGCAACTTATCGTAAAGACGGAGATACGAGCAAGGCTGAGCCTTGACCCAGCTTTAGGGTGCTTTCGCACACTTTTCAGTTTGCCCGTTCCCCTATGTGTTGCGTTTCTTATTTTGTGTTTTATTGCTTTCTTGCAAAGGCGTAGATACGAGCAGTTCAAGGCGCGCGAGCATTTTCGAAAGGAGATGTACTCCCTTTGTGGTAAAGACGGAGATACGAGCAAGACAAGGAGAAACGCGTACGCCGACGGGAGTGTACTTAACTTATCGTAAAGGCGTAGATACGAGCAAGACAAGGAGAAACGCGTACGCCGACGGGAGTGTACTTAGTCGTACACGAGCAAGGCGCACACAGTTTCGACGCCGTATTGCGAAGTATATACGTCTTTACTTTACTCTTGGGAGGAAAGCAACGCTTCGCGGTCCGCAATAGCCAACGCCTCCACCATACTGTCTATATCGCCTGCCAAAAACGATTCTAAATTGTACTGGCTTAAACCGATGCGGTGGTCGGTAACACGGCTTTGGGGGAAATTGTAGGTGCGGATACGTTCGCTTCTGTCGCCAGAGCCGACCATACTGCGACGATGTTCTTCACGTTCTTTCGCGTTCTGTCCGTTGTAGAAATCGTAGATACGCGAACGGAGCACTTTGAAGGCGCGTTCTTTGTTTTTCAGTTGCGAACGTTCGTCTTGACAGGTCACGACAATCCCCGTCGGGAAATGCGTGATACGGACGGCGGACGCCACTTTGTTGACGTTTTGTCCACCTGCTCCGCCAGAGTGGAAAATATCGATTCGAATATCTTTATCGTTGATTTGCACGTCCACTTCTTCCGCCTCGGGAAGGACGGCAACCGTCGCCGCCGACGTGTGGATTCTGCCCTGTGTCTCGGTAGCAGGTACGCGTTGAACGCGGTGAACACCGCTTTCGTATTTCAAAAGTTTGTACGCGCCTACGCCTTTGACGTTGTAGACGGCTTCCTTCATACCGCCAAGTTCCGTCGCGCTAATTTCCATTTCTTCGACGCGTAAACGGTGGTTTGCGCAGTAGTTGAGATACATCCTGCAAAGGTCGCCTGCAAACAGGCTTGCTTCTTCTCCACCTGTGCCGGCGCGGATTTCCAAAATACAGCTTCTTTCGTCGTTTTTGTCCTTGGGAAGGAGCAAAATTTTCAGTTCGTCTTGGATTTTGGGGAGTTGTTCTTTACACTCGTACGCTTCCGCCAAAAACATCTTTTTCATCTCGGCGTCCGTTTCCACGGCAACGACGTCAAACGCGTCGTTCATACGGCGTTCCACTTCTAAATACTCGTCGTATTTTTGCACCGTTTCCGTCAAATCTGCCTGTTCTTTAGAATACTTTTGCCAAGTACCCATGTCCGCGATGACGTCGGCTTCGGACAGTTTTTCGGACAGAAAAACGTATCGTTTTTTGATGTCTTCCAGCTTTTTGAACATACCCCGTTTTTCCCCTTTTTACATTACGACTTTTACGTATCTATCAATGCCGTTGAAATCTTGCGCTATCATCGTGTAAGAATTGCCCTTAAACAACTTGACGATTTCCTTGGCTTCTCCGATGCCGACTTCCATAATCAGCATACCGCCACGCGTCAAATATTTCGGCGCTTCTTGCGCGATTCGGCGGTAAATATCCAACCCGTCCACGCCACCGTCCAAGGCAAGGCGCGGTTCGTAATCCTTCACTTCGCGTTGCAAATTGTCCACTTCCGCGGTGGGGATATAGGGCGGATTCGTGATGATAATATCAAACCTACCACGGATACGCGCAAACAAATCAGACTGAATAAACAAAACGTCCGCATCGTTGTTTACCGCGTTTTTCTTTGCCACCGCCAACGCATCCGCGCTGACATCCACAGCCGTCATTTTTACTTTTTTACCGCGTTTTTCCAGTTCCTTATACACCGCAACCGCAATCGCGCCACTGCCCGTGCAAAGGTCTAAAATCGAATTTCCATCTTCCGCGGCGTTGACCGCCATCATCGCCATCTCTTCCGTTTCGGGGCGCGGAATTAACACCCTTTCGTCCACCTGAATCGTGTATCCGCAAAAATCCGTATCGCCGATGATGTACCAAAGCGGACGTCCCGTCAAACGCTCGTCGACGACCGCCATAATTTCCTTGACCTGCGCCGACTTCAAAATACGTTCTTCACTACCAACAGCGCTCTTTGAAACGCCGAGTTTTAAGGCAAAAATCCACTCCGCTTCGTCTTCTTCAATCTTGTGTTCAGCAAAGCGCTTTTTCACGTCTTTTAACAGCGCGCTCATACGCCCGGACGTTGCAAACGAGCGTTCGGGGATACTGGGGTCAGCATCCATCAAAAGCACCGTCTTAAACGCGGTAATGGCACACTCAATCATACCGTCTTCCGGTTCTTGCGTGGTGAGTTTTTGCAAGAGCAAGCCGGGGAATTTGAAGATGATAAAGAACTTCGATTCCGTCTTTGCAAGCAGGCGCAAAATTTCGTAGGAAATGCCTGCTACGACGGGGAGCATCAAGATTTTTAAGCCGAAACGAATCACGCCGTTCAAGGCGTCGTTGTCCGTGTACAACCACTCGGCAACGGCAACGTTGACAAGCGAGAAGACGAGAATACTGACAATCATAACCAAGAACAAAAACGTCGTTCCGCAACGGTTATGCACGCGTGAGCAACCGCGCACGTTTTCAATCGTCAATTCTTTCCCTTCTTCATAACAGGTAATCGTTTTATGTTCTGCGCCGTGGCACATATACACGCGTTTTAAGGACGGGATTAAGGAAATGAGCAGGATATAGCCCACGAAAATCGCCAGCCTGATTCCCCCTTCAATGAGATTAAACCAAAGCCCGTCTAACCCTGCGTCCGTTTTATCAAACGGCAAAAACCCCGTCAAAAACTGGGGCAGGGCGATGAAAATAAGGAGCGCCAGCACCACGCCAAGCAACAGCGCAATGAAGTTGAATACGCCCGAAATGTCAATTTTGTGTTTTTCTTGCAACCACTTTTCCGCTTTCGTTGGCGTTTCGTCTTCGGGGAAGGCAACGTCCGCGCTTCGCATTAACACGCGGTTGCCGTCGATAAGCGATACGACGAAATTGATTACCCCCCTAACGAAAGGAAATTTGGTAATTTTTTTGCGTTTTTCGGGTGGCGTTAAACGGCGGGATTCAATTTGAATCACGCCTTCAGGGTCGCGGACGGCGGTTGCCATCGAACGGCGACCACGCATCATTACCCCTTCCATTACAGCTTGACCGCCGATATACGTACGGCTACATTGTCTTTCTGATTTACTCATATTCTTTGTATAATATTATATTGTATAGTTTTTATATTCTCTCTCGTCGCAAAGACTTAATTTGCTTAACTCGTCGCAAAGGCGCAAGGCTGAGCCTTGACCCAGTTTTAGGGTGCTTTCGCACACTTTTCAGTTTGCCCGTTCCCCTATGAGTTGCGTTTCTTGTTTTGAGTTTTATTGCTTTCCTGCAAAGGCGTAGATACGAGCAAGACAAGGATTGGGAGCATTTTCGACGGGAGCGTACATAGACGTACGTGACCAAGAAAACGCGCACCACGACGCAGTATTGCGAAGTATATACGTCTTTACTTATTAATGATGGCGCCCTTGTCAGCCGAACTTACCTGCGCCGCATATCTCTTCAAATAGCCCGAAACTTCCTTCTTCTTTAAGACGGTTTCCGCTTTGCGTTTTGCAAGTTCTTCGTCGGAAACTTTAAGTTCGATTTTGTAGTTGGGGATATCGATGGCGATAATGTCGCCGTTCTTCACGTATGCAATCG
>JAZRDK010000023.1:0-21652 GCA_045660225.1 Candidatus Scatosoma sp. | reverse complement strand
ATTCTTTTGCCTTTTCTGCCCTTGACATTTTATTTCTCCTTATGTTATAATATTGCCGTATATGGAAAAACTGTTTTATACGAATAAAACTGCATTTTCGTCTTCGGAAGACGCCGTGAAATACGTTTTAGCGCGTTTTTTGGGTTACCCTTCCGCCAAGGTTGTAAAAAACGAGCAAGGCAAGCCGTTTATTGAAAACGTTGGCAAAAACTTGTTTGTGTCCGTTTCGCACACAGACGAGCAATTATTTATCGCCCTTGCCGACGAAAACGTGGGCGTTGACGCCGAAAACCGTCAGCGTGACGTTGCATATCAGCCCATCTTAAAACGCTTTTGCAATGAAGAACGCAACGCAATTCAAACCAAAGACGATTTCCTTTCCATTTGGACGGTGAAGGAATCGGCGGTGAAATGGTTGGGCGGTACGCTTGCCAAGGATTTGAAAAAACTGCGCTACGTCGACGGCGTATTGCAATACGACGGGATTGACGTCCCCGTATTTCTCACGCAAAAACGCGTGGACGAGAATATCGTAACGATATGTTGCGTGCGCGATTTCAAAGATGCTGAAATCGTCGCGTTTCCTTGAAAAGTATAACATACATAAGTGAAAAAATCAAGTAAAATAGGAGAAAAGAGAATATGATTGGTGTAGTAGTTGCTATGCAAAGCGAAGCGGATATCCTTCTTGAAGAGATGCAAACGCAACGTTTTTTGACGATTAGCGGTAAAAACGTGCACGTGGGTACGGCGTACGGCAAGGAAGTTGCCGTTTGCGTATGCGGTGACGGTAAGGTAAACGCGGCGCTTGGGACACAGCTTTTGGTCAGCAAGTTTGACGCGGACAAGTTGTTTAATTTCGGGGTGGCAGGTGGATTAAACGACGGCACGAAACTTTGCGCCGTCTATCAGATTTCCGAAGCCGTGCAATTCGATTTCGATTTGACGCAGTTGAACGGCACGAAAATTGGGACTTTGGACGAGTACACGGAAAATTATTTGGCGCTTAATCTTTTGGATTTGCCCCTGGAAAAGAAAAAGCTTGGCACGTCCGACAGATTTAACGATTCGGTTGCCGACTATAAACTTTTGACGGAAGAACTTGGCGCGGATATTCGCGAAATGGAAGGCGCGGCAATCGTGCAAGGTGCGTATTGCGCAAAATTGCCCGTATATTCGGTGAAAGCCATTTCCGACGTCGCAGGTAGCGGTAGTACGACTGAACAGTTTTTAGAAAATAAGGACAAGGCGTTGAAAAATTTGAAGGCGATGTTGCCTGCTATTTTTGAAAAACTGTAAAAAATACGCATTTACTTAGGAGAAAGTATGATTGATTTAGGCGACTGGAACGAACGGCTTGCGCCCTTGTTTTCCGACGAACGGTATCAAAAAATCCGTCAATTTTTAATCGAAGAATACAAAAATCACACCGTTTATCCCGATATGTACGATTTATATAACTGTTTTAAGTACACGTCGTTTGATAAGTTGAAGGTGGTTTTGTTGGGGCAAGACCCCTATCACAACGTCGGACAGGCGCACGGGCTTTGTTTTTCGGTGCAGGACGGTGTACCAAATCCCCCGTCGCTTGAAAATATTTTCAAGGAATTGAAGTCCGATTTAGGGTTGGAAAAGCCGAAAAACGGTACGCTTACCAAATGGGCGAAGGAAGGCGTTTTGCTTTTGAATACTTCGCTTTCCGTACGCGAGCATCAAGCAAACTCGCACGCAAAATGCGGTTGGGCTTGGTTTACCGACAGCGTCATCCATCTCGTTTCTAAGCAAAAAGAAAACGTAGTGTTTATTCTTTGGGGCGGTAACGCGCGCAGTAAAAAGAAACTGATTGACGAAACGAAACATTGTATTATCGAAAGCGCACACCCTTCCCCTTTATCCGCCTACAACGGATTTTTTGGAAGTAAGCCGTTTTCAAAAACGAACGCATACTTACAAACCCACGGGCTTTCGCCGATTGACTGGGATTTAACGAAATAACAAAAGCGGAAAAGTTTTCTCTTTTCCGCTTTTGTTTACATTTTAAGCCGTCCAACTTGCAAGCGCGCGCTCGATTGCAGGCGTAATTTCACGGGTAAGGACTTGATAACCAAGTGGCGTCAGGTGTCCGCCGTCCGTCGTGTATTCCGCGTAAATTTCGCCCGTTTCTAAGTTAAGCAAAGGCGCATACAAATCGACGTAGGCAAAGCCGTATTTTTGCGCAAACATTTTAATTTTGACGTTGTTGTACGCCGCGAGTTGGTTGTTTTTTCCCCACTCACCACCCATCGACGTAAGGGACAAAAGGACAATTTTCGTCTTCGGCACGTTTTGGGTAAAGCCCGTTAAAATCCGCCCGTAATTGCTAAACATTTCCGTCATGTTGTTTGCACCGATAAGCATAACGGCAACCTTCGGTTTTAAGTCGTATAAGGAAACTTGCAGTCTTTCTTCAAGACCAACCGTCGTATCGCCACCTATACCGCGGTTAGAAACCACGTACGAAGGATAGTACGTCGCCACGTCGTACCCGTCCGTTAAACTGTCGCCTAAAAACGCAACGTCCACTTCGTAATCGCCGTACTTCTCGTTTTCCGCTTTATAGGCGGTGATTTTATTTGCGCGATACAACGCAATTTGTTGCGCCAAGTCTTCCTCTTCGTTTTTACAACCAAATAAACAGGTTAAAGATAGCAAAAGCGCAATCGCCAAACAAACGAATCTTTTCATAACCCCCCTTTGCCTTTACATCAACTTTGCCAAAATTTTCTTCAGAGCGTACTTGCAATGTTCGTACGTAAGACCGCCTTGGAAATACGCGGTGTACGGCGCTTTTACAGGCGCGTCCGCGGAAAGTTCGATGCTTGCGCCTTCCACGAAACAGCCTGCCGCCATAATGACTTTACTGTCGTATCCGGGCATATCCCAAGGTTCAAGCGTAACGAAACTGTCAATCGGCGACGCTTCTTGTACGGATTGAATAAACGCGCAAAGTTGCTTGTCCGTGTCAAAACGGATAGCGCGCGTAATATCCGCAGGCGTTTTATCTAATTTCGGGAAGTTTTCATACCCAAGATTTTCCATACACTTACCGATAAGGAAACTGCCTTTCATCGCCTGGTTTACCGTATGCGGAGCAAGGAAAAGACCTTGATAGAACAATCGCCAACCGTACGCGTATGAGCCGACTTCGTTGCCGATAGAAGGCGCGGTAAGACGTCTGCCGATTAAATCGACGTAAGTTTCTTTACCGACGATGTAACCGCCCGTAGGCGCAAGCCCACCGCCGGGGTTTTTGATAAGCGAGCCGACGGCTACGTCCGCGCCCACGTCGCAGGGTTCTTGTTTCTCCACGAACTCGCCGTAGCAATTATCGACGAAAATACAGCCTTCAAAACCAAGCGAACGGACAAACGCGCACACTTCGCCGATTTCTTGTACGGTGAAGGCGTCGCGCAGTTCGTACCCACGCGAGCGTTGGATGTAAATCATTTTAAGTGTATCACCTATCCGCGACATATCTTCGCGGATTTTTTCAAAATCGAACTTGCCTTCCGCCGTCAAATCCGTGCAATCGAAGGAAATACCGAAATCTTTAAGCGAGCCGTTGCCGTCGCCGTAGATAACGCCCCGAATCGTATCGTACGGCATACCCGACACGGACAACACGGCGTCCCCCGTACGCAATACGCCAAAAAGCGCGACCGTAAGTGCGTGCGTACCCGAAAGCAATGCAGGCGATACGATGCCCGATTCCGCGCCTAACGATTCCGCAAAGACGTCGCCAAGCACGAAACGTCCTTCGTCGCCGTAACCGTATCCCGTCGTCGGATTGAAATGGCGCAGGGCAATCGAGTGCTTATTAAACGCCTTCAACACTTTTTCTTGGTTGTATTCGCTGATTTCATCGGCGAGCGCGAACTGTTTTGCAAGTTGAGATTCGCTTTGTTTGATAAGTTCTTCTACCGTCATATTCTCCGTCCTATTGCACGCTATTGCAAAAGCTCTTTTACTCTCTCCGCCGTCGCGTCTTCAGGCGACAGGCAAACGTGATTTTGCATACGCTTAAAGAAAGTAATTTGGCGTTTTGCGTAGTTGCGTGTGTTTTGTTTAATTTTTTCTTTAATCTCTTCTATGGAAAGCCCTAATCTAAGCCCTTCCGCCACTTCTTTATAGCCGATGCCCTGCATACATTGCATATCTTCCGTTACGCCGTTTTTTATAAGGGTTTCGACTTCTTCGATAAGCCCTAAAGAAAACATTTCGTCGACGCGAAGGTTGATACGCCGATACAATTCTTCACGCGGATACGCGATAGAAACCGCCAAAAAGTCAAAACGCGGTGTCATCGTATCCTGCTGTTCGGATTTGCGTTTTCCCGTTACGTCGTAAATTTCCAACGCGCGAATTACGCGTTTTACGTCGTTGAAATGCAGTTTTTCCGCGCTTTCAGGGTCTTTCTCTTGCAAGATGGCGTGCACGTATTCTTTGCCCATTTGCTCGGCTAAATTTTCATACTTTTTACGTACGCCTTCGTCCGCGCCTGCCCCACCGAACTGGCTTTTATATAAAAGCGATTGAATATAAAAACCCGTACCACCGCAAACAATCGGCGTCTTTCCTTCCATAAGCAAGTTTTCGACAATGGGAAGCGCCGTTTTTTCATAATCGCTAACGGAAAAACTTTCCGTAGGCGAAACAACGTCAATAAGGTGGTGTTTTACCCCCGCGCGTTCTTCCATCGTCGGTTTCGCCGTGCCTATATCCAAGCCCTTATAAACAAGCAGGGAGTCCGCGGAAACGATTTCACCGCCAAGTTGTTTTGCGCAAGCAACGGACAGGGACGTTTTTCCCGACGCCGTCGCTCCGCATACGACCAAAACTTTTGACATTAGACAATCCTTTTGAACATTTTTTCAAATTCTTTTTTCGTCTTTTTGACGACGACGGGTCTGCCGTGTGGACATTTCAAGCTCATATCCCCGTCCATCATTTCAAACAACGCGTCAATTTCCGGGCGCGTAATGTCCATACCGCCTTTGATTGCCGCCTTACACGCCGTCATCGCGAGTTTGTCGCGCATAATGTCGACGAGCTTAATTTTTCTATAATTGTTGATATCTGCAAGTATCGTATTGAAGAAATGGATTAAATCGATTCTGTGCAAATCTAAAGGCAATTCCGTCACCTTAAACAAGTTTTCTTCCGGTTCTTCAATCGTAAAACCGATGTCGCAAATGTCTTCCATACGCTCGCGTAAAAAGTTCGCTTCAAAATAGTTTACGGGGTATACGAACGGCACGAGCATAGGTTGTTTCGCGGCGTTCCGCTTTTCCATACGCTCTCTCAGCTTATTAAAAATAATGCGTTCGTGTGCGGCGTGTTGGTCAATGATATACACGTCGTCGCCACGTTCGTACAAAAGATAGGTGTTGAACAACTTGCCTGCATACTTCCACTCGGAAAGGTGTATACTTTCTTGTTTTAAGCGTTTTTCTTCCGCCTCCAAAAAACGTTTGTTTTCCGCAAAGACGTCTTCGACGGGTTTCTTTTCTTCCGCCAAACTGGACGAAAACGCCAAAAACTCCTTTTCCGTTGACATAGGCGGTAGTAAATCTTTCCAAGTCACGCGCTTAGAAACGGTATCGTCCTTCGTAAAGCTTTCATATTCTTCCGCTTCGCGTTTTTTCAGTTCTTCAAGTTCAGCCCACGTTTTTGCCTTGGGTATCGGCGGACCAACCTGCGATTTGGGCACTACCCCCTTTGCATACGGCTTAATTTCTTCAGGCGGAGCTTCGGGAAGGTCGAAAGGAAGCGTTTTCGCCTTGAAGTTGGGCGCGCTTTTTGCAATTTCTTTTTGCGCTTCTTCATAAGAAAGCGTCGCCATACCAAAGGCAGGCTTTTTAATTTCTTCTTTGATGGGTTCTTTTTCTTCTAAAATCGGCTGAATTTGCACGGATTTCGGCGCTTTGACAATGTATTCAAGCGCCTTGGGTTGCCCGTCTAAAACGGCGGAAATCACGCTGTAAATGCAACCGTAGATAATTTGGTTGTCGGCAAAGCGCACATCTGCCTTGTTGGGGTGCACGTTGACGTCTACGATTTCCGTCGGCACGTCGATATGCAAAGCGTAAAACGGGTATTGACGTTTCATAAGATAACTTGCATAGGCGTTGGAAATGGACGAAGAAATCGTTGCGTTTAAGACGTATCTTCCGTTTAAAAATACGTTTTGATAGCTTTTGTTTGCCTTATAAAAGTTTCTATCGCCCATGTAACCGCGAATACGTATTCCGTGCTTTACGGCGTCGATTAAATAGCAATCGGACAGTACCGCCGCGCCGTAGACGCTGACGAGCGCTTCTTCATCGCCACCGCCAAACGATTGCAACACCTTTTTACCGTTGACGTAATAGGTGAAGGAAATATTCGGTTTGCAAAGGATAAAGCGCGAAATAAACGTGGTAATTTCGCTTTCTTCCGACTTATCCGATTTCAAAAACCCAAGACGAACGGGCGTATTGAAAAAGAGCATTTCGACGCATACGTCCGTACCTTTTTCACCGCTTGCATCTATAATTTGCCCCAACTTACCGCCGTCGGACGTCAAGGCGTAGCATTTTCCCGTTTCCGTTTTGGACGTAATCGTCATTTTGGAAACGGCGGCGATGGACGCAATCGCTTCGCCACGGAAACCGAGCGTCATAATATTGTCCAAATCTTCCGCTTTTGCAATCTTGCTGGTGGCGTGCGGTAAGAAGGCGGATTGTAAATCGTCGCGTTCAATCCCGTGTCCGTTGTCGATAACGCGAATCAACTGTTTACCGCCCTGTTCGATATGCACTTCAATTTCCGTTGCGCCTGCGTCGATGGAGTTTTCAATCAGCTCCTTTACGACGGAATACGGTCTGTCAACGACTTCGCCTGCGGCAATACGCGTGTACACCTTCGCAGGCAAAATATTGATTTTTGCCATAATCAATTCTCCGTTTCTAATTTCTCTTTCAAATCGCTAACGAGCATAAACGCCTGCATCGGCGAAATGGTGTTTATATCCGTTTCCGCCAAAATTCGTTCAATTTCCGAAAGCTGGCGTACGGGTGTTTCTTCTTCGATAGGCGTTTCGATTTGCACTTTGCCTTTTGCAATATCGCTTTTTTCCAGCGCCTTCAAAATCCCCTTCGCCCTCGCCGTGACTTCCTTGGGCACGCCTGCAAGCGACGCAACTTCGATACCGAAACTTCTGTTCGCTCCGCCACGGGCAATCTTTCTAAGGAAGACGATGATGCCGTTGAGTTCTTTGACGGTAATTTTATAATTTTTTACACCGTCCAGCTTAGTTTCCAGCTCCGTCAATTCGTGGTAATGCGTAGAAAACAACGTTTTTGCGCCGACGGAAGAAACCAAGTATTCGATGACTGCCCACGCAATCGACAACCCGTCATAGGTGCTTGTGCCCCTACCGACTTCGTCCAAAACGAGCAAACTGTTTTTCGTCGCGTTTAACAAGATGGTGGCAACTTCCGTCATTTCGACCATAAACGTACTTTGGTCGAAAATCAAATTATCGCTTGCGCCAACGCGCGTAAAAATGCGGTCAATAAGCGGAATTTGCGCCGATTTTGCAGGTACGAACGCACCGACGTGCGCCATAATGGAAATTAAGGCGACTTGGCGCATATACGTACTTTTACCCGCCATATTCGGCCCGGTAATAATCGCACAGCGGTTGTCTTCATTGTCTAAAAGCGTGTCGTTGGGGACAAACCTTTCCTTGGAAATGACTTCGACGACGGGATGTCTACCATCGAGAATTGTAAGCGGTGCGTTCGCGTCCACAATCGTTGGACGGACGTACTTGCGCTCTTTAGCAACCGTTGCCAACGAAACCAAGCAATCGAGCAAAGCGAGCGCTTCGGCAATCTTTTTCAAATCGTCAAGATTTTCCGCCAAAACCCCCAAAATCGATTTGTAGATTTGTTCTTCTAAATACAGCGCTTTTTCACCGCTTGAGAAGATTTTTTCTTCGACGAGTTTCAACTCTTCCGTGATATAGCGTTCACCCGTGGTCAGCGTTTGCTTGCGGATATAATCTTCGGGGACTTTGTCTTTGAAGGAGTTGGAAACTTCGATATAGTATCCAAACACGCGATTGTTTCTAATTTTCAGCGTTTTAATGCCCGTGCGTTCGCGTTCACGCTCTTCAATTTCGTCGATAATCGATTTCCCTTTTGCGCCGATTAAGCGGATTTCGTCTAATTCTTCGTGGAAACCGGGACGAATATATCCACCGTCTTTCATAAGCGCGGGCGGTTCGTCTACAATCGCGGACGAGAGTAAATCGACCAAATAGCTCTTATCAGGCAAGTTTTCGTCAATGCCACGTAAAATTTGCGACGAGAAACCTGCAAGATGCATACGCAAGGAAGGCAATACGCCAAGCGATTTAGCAAGCGCAACGCAGTCTTTGGGCATAAAGTTTTTGTTGGAAATTTTACCCGAAAGCCTTGCTACGTCCTTGACTTCTTTTAATAGTTCAGATAACCCTACGCGGATAACGGACGCGTTGACGAGTTCTTCTACACCGTCTTGACGACGACGAATTTCGTCGGCATCCTTCAACGGCGAAAGTACCATTTGGTTCAAAAGACGCGCGCCCATGCCCGTTTTCGTCTTGTCTAAAACCCAAAGCAAAGAGCCGTATTTTTTGCCTTCGGCGTTGTTTTTCACAAGTTCTAAATTTCGGACGGCAGTGCTGTCTAACACCATAAACCTGTCCTTGTTGATAAGTTTTATCGAGTTGATGATGCTAAGCGCGTGTTTTTGCGATTCGCGCAGATATTCAATCAACGCGCCCGCTGAAGAAATAACCGCGGTTTTGCCAGAAAGCCCGTACGCAGAAAGCGACGTCGCGCCAAACTGTTCAAGCAGGTTTCTTTCCGCTTGCTTAGCGTTGAACGCCCAAGGAAAATACGCGGAAAAAGGCGGTAAAATGCCGTGCTTGACTTCCTTCACGTTTTTGCTTGCCATCAACATATCGTCGTTGCAAAGTACTTCGGCAACGGAGAGCTTGACCAAGAGCCCGATGGCTTCGTCTACACCGCCTTCGCCGAAAAATTCTTCCGCGGAAAATTCACCCGTCGTGATGTCCGTCCACGCAACCGCCACGCCGTCCGCGTGCTTGAAAACGCAGGCGATATAATTGTTTTTACCTTCTTCCAAAAGGTTTTCTTCCGTCAACGTACCTGCGGACACGACGCGCACTACGTCGCGTACCACCAGCTCGCGTCCGGCAGATTTCGGGTCGGAAAGCTGTTCGCAAATGGCAACTTTTTCGCCGTGCGCAACAAGCTTTGCAATGTACGTATCCGCCGCGTGATGCGGTACACCGCACATAGGCGCACGTTCGGGCAAGCCACAATCTCTGCCCGTTAAAGTCAATTCTAAAATAGCGGACGCTTTCATAGCGTCGTCAAAAAACATTTCGTAGAAGTCGCCAAGTCGGTAAAAGATAATGCAATCTTTGTACTTTTCCTTGACGGAAAGGAAATGTTTCATCATATTCGAAAGGCCTTCACTCATCTTTTGTTCTCCCCTTCTCAATTCTCCATAGAAACGACTTCGCCGTAGAGCGAAATTCCGTTAGCGCGCGTGATAGTGAGCGTCACGAATTTCCCGACGGCGTTTGTATCCGACGCAAAGTAGCCCATACGCCCAAACTCGTCCCTGCCTAAATACAGTCCCTTTTTCTCGTCAAAATCTTCGCAAAGAATTTCCACCTTCTTTCCAACGTATTTTTCCGATTTCTTTCGCGTGAGCGAATTGACGAGTTCGACAAGTCGCATAATGCGCTGTTTTTGTACGCCTTCGTCGATTTGGTTTGCCATCGTTGCCGCCTTCGTGCCTTCGCGTTTAGAATACACGAACGTAAACGCCGATGCAAAATCCACTTCCTTAACAAGGCTTTCCGTGTCCAAATAATCTTGCTCCGTTTCGCCAGGGAAACCGACGATGATGTCCGTCGTCACTTCCGCTTCGGGCAGACGCGATTTCAGCATCTTAATTTCGTCAAGATATTTTTCCCTGGTATAGCGTCTATTCATTGCGCGCAAAACGTCGTTCGAGCCAGATTGTACGGGCAAATGCACAAGCCTGCATATTTTGCGGTGCTTTTCCATCACCTTCACGACGTCTTCGTTGAAGTCTTTAGGATGGCTGGTCATAAAACGGACGCGGAACTTGCCTTCAATGGACGCCACCGCATCAAGCAACTGCGCAAACGTCATACCTGCCCTGCCGTCCGTGCCGTATGAGTTGACGTTTTGTCCAAGGAGCGTAATTTCTTTATAACCGTCTTTGACAAGTTGTTTTACTTCGTTGATAACGTTTTCCGCTTTGCGAGAACGTTCTCTGCCACGGACGTAAGGCACGATACAATAGGAGCAGAAATTGTTACAACCATACATAATGTTTACCCAAGCGTTGGGATAGCTGGTGCGGTAGGCGTCGGTAAATTCAAAAATTTCGCCTTCCGTTTCGCGGATTTCAATCACCTTTTTCTTTTGCGCCTTCTTTTGCAAAATTAAGCGTTCTAAATCTTCTAAATTCAGCGTGCCGAACATAACGTCGATGAACGGGAACTTCTTTTTCAAAATTTCCGTCTTGCCTTTTTCCTGCGTCATACAACCGCCGACGGCGATGAGAAGCTCGGGTTTGCGTTTTTTCAGTTTCTTCAGCGCACCGATGTTTCCAAACGCGTGGTTTTCGGCGTTTTCTCGGATACAGCAGGTGTTGAAAACGATAATATCCGCGTCTTCTATTTGCGCGGTTTCTTCTTCGTATCCGATTTTTCGTAAAATCCCTGCAATCTTTTCCGATTCGTGGACGTTCATTTGGCAACCGTAGGTTACGATATGATAACGCTTTGACATAGTTTTTCTTCTCTTTTTTCTCGTATTTCCCTACATTATACACTTTTTTTTCTTTTTTATCAAGTCTTTATGGGGACGCAAACGTGATTTGAGCGTATTTTGTGATAAAAAAAGCGAAAAAGCGAATACTGTTTTTAATGAAATTTTTGCGTGCTTTTCTTTTGTCCATATCTCTTTTTTTCGCCCTGCTTTTTCTGTCGGCGGGCATTTATTTCGTCGCTGTCACAAAAGACGCTGTTTTAGATGAGAAAAAACTTGTTTTAAGCGATAAAACGTTGACCGTGTACGACCAAAACGGGATGCGCGTACAGGGAAACTTTACAAAAATTAAACAATCGACGCCTATTTCGGCTTTTCCCAACCACGTCAAGATGGCGTTTGTTTGCGTGGAAGACAAACGTTTTTTTGCGCACGACGGGTTTGATTATCGACGGTTTGCGCGTGCGTTTTTGAATAATTGCAAATCGCGAAGTTATAAAGAAGGTGCGTCGACGATTTCGCAACAACTGATTAAAAATACGCACCTTTCGCAGGAAAAGACGCTGAGAAGAAAGTTGAAAGAGTGGAAATTGACAAGGGCGTTAGAACGGGCGTACACTAAAGACGAAATTTTAGAAAAATATCTAAACACCATTTATTTTGGGCACGGATGTTTTGGGATTACGTCGGCGTCGGATTTCTATTTCGGCAAATCCCCTGACGCGCTTTCCATTGACGAATCGGCAATTTTAGCCGGGCTTTTGAAATCGCCAAACAATTTTTCGCCCTTCCGATTCCCTTCGCGTTGTCAACAACGAAAAGCCACCGTGCTAAGTATGATGCAAGCACAAAATATCATCACGAAAAAAGAAGAAGAAAGCGCGTTAAACGCGCCCCTGCCCCTGCCGTCTTGCAAAAACGACGGCAACGGATATCTAAATTTCGTCTTGGACGAGCTTTCGATTTTGTCCGAAAAAACAGGGTTTACCGTGGGCGGTAAAACGGAAATTTTTACCTATCTTGACCCAGACTTGCAAGAGAAAATTATGCAAGTTTCCCTGCAAGACGATTGCGAGAGCGCGGTGGTGGTTTTGGACACCAAAACAAACGGGTTTAAGGGTGCGTATTCGGCGATTGCAAACGCAAAACGCTTACCAGGTTCGCTTATAAAACCGCTTTTGGTGTACGCGCCTGCCATAGAAAACGATTTACTTTCGCCTGCGTCGCCGATTTTAGACGAGCCGATAAATTGCAACGGATACGCGCCGAAAAATTACGACGGAAAATCCTACGGTTACGTTAGCGCGCGCGAGTGCGTGGAAAAGAGCCTAAATATCCCTGCCGTGAAAACGTTGCAAGCGCTTGGCATAGAAAAAGCTACGGCGTATTTAGAGCGGTTGCATTTGCCCGTGGAAGAAGGCGACGAGTCGCTGGCGTTGGCGCTTGGTGGGATGAAAAACGGGTACGCGTTAAAAGACGTCGTTTCCGCGTATTCGGTTTTTGCTAACCAAGGCGTCTATAACGACGGTGCGTTTATTTCTAAAGTAAAAATCAACGATGAAAACGTATACGTACGGCAAAGCAACGCCCAAGAAGTGTTTTCAAAAGCGTCGGCGTATTTGATGACGGATATATTAAAAAGCACCGTACAAAACGGTACGGCGAAGAAATTACGCACACTCCCTTTTGAAATTGCAGGGAAAACGGGAACGGTTGGGAACGCTGACGGGAACACGGACGCGTACACCATTTCGTATACGTCAAACGACGTCGTCGGCGTGTGGCTGGGTAAGCGCGACAATGCAAAAATTTTGCATACGGGCGGTGGAAAACCGTGCGAAATCGCCCTGGAAATTAATGCGTTTTTACACGAGCAATATACGAGACAAGGACGCGTCGTCGCGCCCTTTTCAAAACCGCCCGACGTGGTGTCCGTGTCGCTGGATAAAAACGAATACAAACGTGAACAAACGCTGATACGCGCAGACAAAAACGCGCCCGCCGAGCATACGTTTTTTGAGCTTTTCAAACGCACGCAAACCCCTCTAAAGGAAAGCCGTGCCTTTTCTTGTCCTACCCTTTTACCGCCCCTTCTTCGCGTGGGCGAAAAAGGCGTTGAAATCGTCTTTGAAAAAAATACGCCCAACTTTTACGAGTGCGTGATTACACGTAAAAACGGCAAGGAAGAAACGCTTGTGTACGACGGAAACGTCATCTCGTCCGTGCTTGACGACGGCGTGAAACCCGATTGTTTGTACGAGTATTCGATTACGCCAAGATATAAAAACTTTGTCGGGGAAACCTTGCGTTTGCCGAGTATTTCAACAAAGCCCAGCCTTGTTTTTGAAGGCGAAATTTTGTCCAAGGAGTGGTGGAAGGAATAAAAAAACGACGGACTTTCTTGTCCGTCGTTTCGCTTGTTTTTAGATAAATTTAACAGGCAACGGGTTTTGCGCGTGCACCTGTTCGATGACGCTGATAACCATCGTAGCGTCGTCAGGGGTTACGTTAAGCGGTTTATTTTCCGTGATTGCATAATAAACCTGTTTGTAAATTTCTGCCGTACCAACGTCAAACGCCGTACCATCGAACGTACCTTCTTCTTCGTGGGTAATCAAGTTTTCGCTACAATATATCGGATTGCCGTTTTCGTCTTTCAAGAATTCTTCAATGACGGGACGTTCTACGTTTTCACCGTCAACGATGTATTTACACTTGTATGCGTCTGCCGTGCTCTTCATCGTACCCTTCGAGCCTTGAATTTTCAAAAAGTAATCGGAGTATGCGTCAATCGCGCTGATTTCAATGTCAATGACAGGCTTACCAGGTGCAGTCAAAATAATTTTTGCGTAGTCGTCCGAGTCGCCACTCGTCAAAGCGGTGTCGAGCTTGGAATAAACGACCTTCGTATTCTTGTCAAAGCCAAGGAAACCAAGCGCCATACCGATGGGGTGAGGACCCGTGTTGTATACGCCACCTGCAATCTTCTTTTGAAGGGTTTGCCAGTCCCAACGACGAGAAAAACCGTTGAAACGGATGCTGATTTGCTTTACGTCGCCCAAACGCCCGGACGCAATCGTTTCGCAAGCATGCACGTAATAAGGCGCGGGTTGGGTGTTGTGGAACACTGCAAGCAATACGCCGTTTTTCTTCGCGGTTTGAATCAACGTTTCACACTCGTACTGCGTTTTCGCAAACGGTTTTTCCGTAAGCACGTTGTAGCCGTGTTCAAGCACGTCCTTTGCAATGTTAAAGTGGTCTTGCGAGAAGGAGGCATTGACAACCAAGTCGATGTCTTTATAATTGAAAAGTTCGCGATAGTCGGCAAGCGCAATGCAACCTTCATAACGTTTTTTGGATACTTCGCGACGGAATTCGTCCGCGTCAACGACGTATTTTACGTTATAGTATTCGTTTCTTTCCGAAATATAATATGCGCCGTGAATATTTTTACCACTACGACCTTGACCGATGATAGCTATATTTAATTTCTTCATAATGCCTCCAATAGAAATAAATTGTTTTAATTATTATAGCACACGTATGCATAAAAGAGATTTACATTTGTGTTATTTTTGTTTTCCAAAACTATACTAATTTTTAAGATTTTTCATAAAAAAATAAAAAAGTATTGCAATTGAAATATATTTATGTTAAACTGTGAAAAAGGAGAAGGGTATGTCAATTTACATTTCAGCGGATAATCTCTACTTTGATAAATTTAGTACGCCACACCTTCAAAACCATCCTGAAATCGTTACGAAACACGTACACAGCTTTTACGAAATTATTTTTTTCGTCGGCGGAGACGCGAATTACGTGGTTGAAGGTAAGCGGTATAAGTTGAAGAAGAACGACCTTGTGTTTACTAGGCCGTCCACCTATCATTATATCGAACTGTTGTCGAGTGCAACGTACACGCGTTATCTTTTCACTTTTGAGCCCAAAAACGACTTTGAACGGGAGCTTTTAAACAGTATTCCCGACCACTTGGACGTCGTAAACTTTCACGAACAGAGTATCGTAAACGAAAATTTCAAACGCATCGATTATTACGCGTCGCGTTTATCGCACGAAGCGTTTTGCGACGTTTTATACGGGTTATTGAAAGAAGTGTTGCAAAACCTTGCCATGACGGAGACGGACGTTATTGCGATTCCTTCCGAATTGTCCCCTATCTTAACGCGAGCGTTGGAATACGTCAACGAAAACCTGTTTACACTTTCCGACGTGGACGAGTTGGCGCGGGCTTTGTCTTTATCCTCTCCATATCTGTTCAAGATTTTTAAGCAACAGTTGAAAATTTCGCCCAAACAGTACATCAATTTGAAACGTTTGCAACACGCGCGGAAGATGATTCGGCGAGGAAAACGACCTACGGAAATTTATCTTGATTGCGGATTTGAATCTTACGTAGGCTTTTACAAACAATTTCTAAAAACTTTCGGCTATCCGCCGTCAAAAGAAAAACCGTAACCGCAAGGTTGCGGTTTTTTTATTGTATTAAGCCACTTGTTCGCCTGCGACGAACACCGCTTTTACGCAAATTTCGTCGTCGAATACCACGACGTCCGCGTCCTTGCCTTCCGCCAAAACGCCCTTGTTGACTTTCAAAATTTCCGCCGGGGTTTGCGTAAGCATCTTCACCGCCGTCGCTACGTCGAAACCGCAATCAAACACCAACGTTTTCACAAGCCTGTCCGCCGTTGCAACGCTTCCTGCAAACGCGCTTCTGTCCTTCAATTTGCATACGCCGTCTTCGACGATAAATTCCGTACCGCTCATCACGCCTTCTTTGACGTCCGTGCCTGCAATTTCAAGACTGTCGGTAATCAGCGCTACCTTATCCGTGCCCTTGATTTTGATAATCATTTTAATCAAATCAGGAGGCAAATGTTTGCCGTCGGCGATGATTTCTACGTACAATTCGTCGCGAAGGTACGCGCTTTCAATGACGCCGAGCGAACGGAAACCATGGTCGCGCGTGACTGTCGAAGTACAACTGTACAAGTGCGTAATTAAGTTGCAACCGTTGTCAATGGCAAGCGCCATATCTTGGTATTTCGCGTCCGTGTGTCCTGCCGATGCAATAACGCCGTGGTCGGTAAGATATTTACAAAACTCGCCGTTTTCGTCGTATTCGGGCGCGTACGTCCAACGCGTTACACTCTCGCCGTATTCCTTAATCAAGCTTTCGTAGTCCGCCTTTTTAGGGGGTGTGATGAAGACGGGGCATTGTGCGCCACATTGTTTTGCGGAAAGGTACGGACCTTCCAAATGCGCGCCTAAAATATTCGCCTTGGCTTTGCCACTTTTCTTGGCTTTATCGACGTGAATTACCGCCCTTTTCATCGTTTCAAATTCACCGGCGGAAATGGTAGGCACAATCGTCGTCGTGCCGTGCGCCAAATGGTAGTTTACACCTTCGACGACGTCTTCTACTTCGCTGTTCATAAACGCGTGACCGCCTGCGCCGTGCGTGTGCATATCGATAAAACCGGCGCTGACGTAGTTTCCTGTATAATCGTATTCTTTTTCCGCAGATTTTGCGTCCTTAGTAACGGCAATAATTTTACCGTTTTCGACGTACAAATAACCGTCGAACAAGCCGTCGCCAAGAATAATTTTGTCACTTTTAATTCTAATCATTTTTATCCTTTGTCAAAGCGAGTATTTATTTACCTTTTCATCTTTACCGCTTGCAAGCGAACGGTCGATTGCGTTCATCACGAACACGGGCGCGATGAAATCTTCGTAACTGCACTTTTGTTCACCGCCAACGAGCAATTCGTAGAACTCATGAAATTCGCGCACAAAACCTTCGGAAACGGGGAAGAAACCGCCCTTCTCACCGTCCATTGCTTGGCGCATTGCATAATAGTTCCAGCTTTCTTCCGAGAACAAACCGTCAACGGTAAATCCGTCGTAGTGGAAGAACACGGAAATCGTCTTCCCGTTTTGGCGCGCGTAAACGCTTTCGGGATAACAACCGAAAATGGTCGTAACCGTTTCGACAAGGTGTTGCGTATAGAAATAGAAACCGCCGTAAACGTTGTTCAAATTGATGGGCGCGCGAACGTAACCACCAAGCGTTTTTCCGCCGACGCTTTCTTCGTGCTCCTTTTTAAGTTCAAGCACCCAGTTGTTATCTTTACAACACGAGCCACCCGTCAAACGAACGCCGTTTTTCATGCATACCTGCATAAACTCGATTGCTTCCGCTTCGTTGATGGTAATCGGCTTGTCGATGAACATCGGCACACCGCTTTCTATGTAGGGCTTTGCATATTTATAATGATTGTCGCCGTGGCGCGCGGTAACGATAACCCCGTCCACCTTGCCAACCGCTTCGTCGTACGATTTCATTGCGGGTACACCGTAATCATTGACGAGCTTTTGCACCGCTTCTTCTTCGTCCGAGTACACGCCGACGACTTCGACGTCCTTATAAAGGGGATTATCTCTTACGTAGTCTAAAAAGGTATTTGCGTGCGAATTTTCGCAACCGAGAATAACAATTTTGCTCATTTTTTTTACTCCTTAAAAAGTGATTTCGTTTCCGTTGGATTTATACATTGCACGAATCAATCGAATCGTGTTTTGCGCTTCATAAAAGCCGATAGGGAATTTTCTGCCCGTTGCGATACAATCGTAATAATCGCGGATAAGTTTGATATGCCCCACGCCCCACTCTACCTTGCCGGTTTTCGCCAAAACGTCCTTCTTTTCTACGTACTCGCCGTTGATGATGACATGGTTACCCGTCATCATAATCATCTTTTTGTTCGTTTGGAACATCAAGCAAGGCGAATACGAGCCGTAGGACGCGTTGGTCGCGTTGACGATAAACGCACCACCGTTTGCTAAATTAAACTTTGCAAACGCCGTATCTTCAACTTCTATCTTGCCTTTCAAGGACACGTTATCCACGTGCGCCGTAACGGATTTGGGCATACCGCAAAACCATTGCGCCAAGTCAAGCGAGTGAATCGCCTGATTTATCATAACGCCACCGCCTTCCATGTCCCACGTTCCGCGCCACTTATCCTGCGCGTAGTAGTCGGCGTTGCGTTCCCAAATTAAACTGACCGAGCCAGACAAAAACTCTTCGCCTTCCGTCACTTCTTTTACGTACAAGGTTGACGCGTTGTATCTATTTTGGAAACACACGCCAAGTTGTGCAGACGATTCGTTTACCGCCTTTTCAATTTGTGCAAGTTGCTCTTCATTGATGGCAAGCGGTTTTTCCGAAAGGACGTTAATCCCACGGCGCAAGCCTTCACAAATCATTTCCGCGTGCAAGTAGTGTGGCGTACAGATATGTACTGCGTCCAACTTGGCTTCGTCTAACATTTTTTTATAGTCGCTGTAAATCGTGACGTTCAGACCGTATTCTTGCATTGCTTTTTCGCACTTTTCCGTCTTCACGTCGCAAAGCGCCACGATGTCTTCGCCGTTAATCAACAAAGCGTCAATATGTAAAGGTGCAATTGCACCAAGACCGATAATACCAACTCTCATTTTTTCTTCTCCTGTGATGATATACTATATTATACCATTTGTCTTAGCAAAAGTAAATAAGCAAATTTAACAATTTTTATTAATAAAACTGTACAAAAAAAGCAAGCCGTTGATTGGGCTTACTTTTTTATAGGATTTGCTTATATAAAACGACTTGATAAGGCTGAAACCGACTTCCCGTTTTTTCGTAGTTAGAGAGTATGATTTCGCCTTCAATTTCGGGCAACGTCGCTCCTTTTTCAAACGCGCAGGCAACCGTTATTTTCTCGCCGTCGCTTTCTCTTGTGAAGACGTAGGCGTTTTTGGTCATACGCGTACAAACGTATGCGCCCTGCGTCAAACATTTTTCTTGTTTCCTAAGAGAAACGAGAGCTTGGTAAAAACGGAATACGGACTTTTGCGAGTCGGCGTCTTTTTTTACGTTGATTTCACGTTGTCTATCGTACGGTGCAAGCCAAGATTTTTGTTTCTTCTCCGTCCACGGCATCATACGCCTGCCGTTGTCGCGTCCGCCAAAATAAATGCGTTTTAGACGCTCACCCTTCAAAAGTTTCGTTTTTTTCGAAAAGTAAAAACCCACCGATTCAACGTCGGGATAGCCGTCTATCGTATCGTGCCAAGAGTTGGTGAGCCCGATTTCTTCGCCTTGAAAAAGGAAGGGTATCCCGTAATGCGTCAATAGCATAGCCCCTAAAAGCGTAGCGCTTTCATAGCGGTATTTTTTATCGTCGCAGAAACGTGAAACGCTTCTTGGAAGGTCGTGATTTTCAAAAAACACCGTAGGTGTCAAACCTTCTTTTAACGTTTGTGTTTGCCAAGTCGACAGGCGCGAAAGCATTTGATAAAGCGTAGGTTTGCCTTTGGCAAAACGCCCCTTTTCTAAGCACAAATGCCAAAAGGAAAACAAGGTGGTAAGCGCGTTTTTAGAAGGATGCGTTAAATCTTTTGCAAGGTTTATATCCGCGGACCAACACTCGCCGACGGTGAAACATTTGACGCCTTTGCGATGGAATAGACCTTTGATATACGCGTGCAAATGCTCGCCGTTGCCATTTTTTCCCTCTTCAAAATCCTTTGCAATCATATCCAAAACGTCGCAACGAAACCCGTCCGCGCCCTTTTTTAGCCAAAAATCAACGACCTTTTCAAATTCCTTCCTAACGTTTTCGTTGTCCCAGTTGACGTCCGCTTGTTCCGTGGCAAACGAGTGCAAATAATATTCGTTTCTAACTTCGTCGTATGCCCAAGCCGAACCGCCAAAGACGGATTTCCAGTCGTTGGGCGGGGTTTTGTACCAAAAGTAATAGTCTTTGTACTTGCCCTTTTTTTGCCTGGAATTTTCAAACCACGGGTGCGCCGTAGACGTGTGATTTGCCACCAAGTCCACAATGACGAAAATGCCGTTTTTATGCAACGACTTAATCAAGGTTTCAATGTCCGACGTCGTACCCATGTCCACGTTGAGCGAATAATAATCGGAAATATCGTAACCGTTGTCTTTGCCCGGAGATTTGTAAAAAGGCGTCAACCAAACGGCGTTGATACCCAACGCTTTCAAATAATCGATTTTTGAAAGTACGCCCTTTATATCGCCGATGCCGTCGCCGTTAGAATCGCAAAAACTATTTACGTAAATTTGATAAAAAATTAAGCTTTCCAATCGCATATCCATCTTAAGGATAATTTGCCCGTTTTTATAAAAATCATACGAAAAAAGCGCGCTTTTTATAGGCGCGCTTTTTGTTTTTAGTCTTTGATTTCAATGACGTATTCTCTGCCGTCAAGCTCCGTTTCGGAAAGATAGACGCCGTTGTTCGCATCGACGGGTTTGCCGTTGAGATAGTATTCTCTTTGGCAATTCCCCACGTTTTTATAGACGATGCGGACGGGTGATTTCTTGATTTTTAAGGTAACGCTGGCTTGTTTGCAAGGCATATACGCCGACATTGCCACGGTAACCCCGTCGAGCGTGGGACGAACGCCGAACACACCGCCGATTAACGATTTGATTAAGACGCAACCCGAGCCGGTAAACCAGTCGCTCATTGATTCGCCGTCAAACCCCTTTTCTTCGTTGTGGATATACGAGTTGGGCATAACGAACGGCGTCGTCGAAATGAAGTCGTGCGTGATGGGAAGGATTTTGTAGATTTGCTCCCAAGCGCGTTTGCCTTCGCCGATTTCAAACAGCGACCATACGGCAAACAACGTTGCGTGGATGTACGTTGCGCCGTTTTCCGCAGTCCCCTTAGGCAAACGGTTGATTCTGCCTACTTTATCGTTTGCGGGCGAGAAGTACGGTTGAAAGGTCTTTAATCCGTATTTCGAATCGAGCCTATCGTACGCCTTCAAAATATCGGGTACGATTTCCGGGTATTCTTTATGTAATCCTGATAAAATCCAGTACGCGTTGGCGGTCAATCCGTCACGGCTGTACCCGTCGTTATCGTTGTAACTGCCGACGAAAAAGCTTTTATCGTCGCCCCATCCGTGCAAAACTTTTCGTTCGTCGCCATTAGAAACAATGGCGTTTTCAATCAAACCGTTTTTCAACTGTTCGCGAACGGTCAAATACGTAGCAACTTTGTCTTCGTGCTTACCGATTTTGCGACAAATTTCCGACATTTCGCCAAGATTTCTAAACAACTGCTGGGATGCCATAACCGAAACGCCGTTGCCGTATTCTTTGCCCGGTTTTTTCGTGTTTCCAAGCCCGTCCAAAGCGTCGTTCCAGTCGCCGTAAAGCGCGCGCAAACAGTTTGTATTTTCGTCGATATTCGAAACGAGATAGTCCGTGATTCTCAAAAGGTGTTCTAAAACGCTGTCACGTTGCGAGCAAAGTTGTACAACGTTACCTTCGAAATGGTAATATCCGCACTCTTCGTCCAAAATCGAATAATCGCCCGTGTACGACAAGTACGTATACACCGTGGAAATAATCCAAACGCCTTGGTCGATGAAGGGACGAAGGTCCATACCAGGGGGCGTCGTCGCATTTGCAGGATAGGAATACTGTCTAGGCGGTCTGCCGTTGTCGCCGATATAGTTAAGCGCCTCTACAATTTTACCGCGACAATATTCGGGAATCCAAGCAATTGCCGATTCGACCTGTTGGAAAATATCACGAATACCGATAAACGGGCCTGCGTAATTTTTGGCACGCGCACAAAATTCGACCTGGCGAACGACGTTGTTTAAGAAATCGTTAAACGTTTCGTCCCTGCCTG
>JAZRDK010000022.1:0-9648 GCA_045660225.1 Candidatus Scatosoma sp. | reverse complement strand
AAGGTTACGTCGAAAATCGCGCTCGGTTATACGCTTGACGAAATCGTCAACGACGTTACGGGCAACACCTACGCTTGTTTCGAGCCGACGATTGACTATCTCGTCGTAAAAATGCCGAAATGGCCGTTTGATAAATTCTTGTACGCAAAGAGAGAGTTGGGGACAAGGATGAAGGCGACGGGCGAAGTGATGTCGATTGGTACGTCCTTCGAAATGGCGATGATGAAAGCGGTGCGTGGCGCGGAAATTTCCACCAGCACGTTCAATTATAAAAAATTCTTGCACTCGACGAAGGAAGAACTGATTGCAAAACTTCCCGAAATGACGGACGAAAGAATTTTCGTCGTTTACGCGGCGCTTAAGAAAGGCGTTTCCGTAGACGAAGTGTATAACGTAACGAAAATCGACAAATGGTTCTTGAACAAGTTTATGAACCTTATCCGCTATGAAGAAAGACTGCAAACGGAAAAATTGACGCGCGATTTGTACGAAGAAGGCAAACGCCTTGGCTATCTTGACAAAGACATCGTTGCCTTCAGCGGACAAAAAGTTCCGTACAGAAAGAAGGTTGCATATAAGATGGTTGATACGTGCGCAGCGGAATTCCCTGCAAAGACGCCGTACTTCTATTCTACCTTCGACCCCCACGAACACGACGAAGCAAAACCCTTCGTGGATAGAAGTGAGAAAAAACGTATCGTCGTTATCGGCTCTGGTCCGATTCGTATCGGTCAGGGTATCGAATTCGACTACTCGTCCGTACATTGTGTTTGGACGTTGAAAGAACTCGGCTATGAAGTCGTTATCATCAACAACAACCCCGAAACGGTTTCCACCGACTTTGACACGGCGGACAGATTGTATTTCGAACCGTTGACACCCGAAGACGTGCAACACGTCTTGGACGTAGAAAAACCCTACGGTGTCATTATCACGTTCGGCGGTCAAACGGCAATCAACCTTTGCTCGTATTTCGACAAGCACGGCGTACGTATTCTTGGTACGTCCGCGGATAGCGTCGATAGGGCGGAAGATAGAGAACGTTTCGAAGCGTTGCTTGAAAAATATGCAATTCCCCGTCCGAAAGCGCTTACCGTTATGACGAAGGAAGAAGCGCTTGACGCCGCAGAAAAGTTGGAATATCCCGTACTTCTTCGTCCTTCGTACGTAATCGGCGGTCAAAATATGACGATTGCCTTCACGCCCGAAGACGTTTCAAGATATATGGACGTCATCTTGGCACAGGGCATCGAAAACCCCGTACTTTGCGACCAGTATCTTATGGGTACTGAACTTGAAGTCGACGCAATTTCCGATGGCAAGGACGTTTTAATCCCCGGTATTATGCAACATATCGAACGTACGGGTATCCACTCGGGCGACTCGATTGCCGTATATCCCCCGTATAACTTGGACGACACGATGCTGGAAAGAATTATTGAAGTTTCTACCCAGCTCGCGTTGGAATTAAAAACGAAGGGGCTTATCAATATTCAATACCTTATCTACCGTGGTCAGCTTTACGTTATTGAAGTAAATCCCCGTGCGTCGCGTACCGTACCGTATATTTCCAAGGTAACGGGCGTGCCTATGGTAGAACTTGCCACGAAGATTATCGTCGGTGCAAAACTCAAAAAACTCGGTTACGGCACGGGCTTGTATCCTTCTTTGCCGTACGTTGGCGTGAAAGTACCCGTATTCAGCTTTGAAAAACTCAACGACGTCAACTCTCAGCTTGGTCCGCTGATGAAGTCGACGGGCGAAGTTTTGGGTATCGGCAAAACGATTGAAGAGGCGATGTTTAAGGGTCTTGTTTCCGCAGGCTTTAAGATGTGCCACCCGTCGGATAGAAAACCCGTTGGCGTGTATATGACGGTTAACGACCAAGACAAGCTGGACGTATTGACGATTGCCAAGAAATTCGGTGACTTGGGCTGTACCATGTACGCAACGAAGGGTACGGCGAAGGTTATCAACGACTTGGGATTTGACTGTACGGTAGTGGACAGACTTTCCGCAACCGACTCCGTCATCAAACTGATGGACGAAGGCAAAATCGACTACGTTGTCTACACGGGTAAGACGGATATGGAATCGATTAACGATTTCATCCGCTTGCACCACCACGCAATCTTGCTTGGCATCACCGTTTTGACGGCGCTTGATACGGCAAACGCGCTTGCGGATATTATTGCAAGTCAGTTCACGGAAGATAATACCGAACTTGTCGACATCAACGCATTGAGAAGTGAAAAATTAAAACTCAACTTTACCAAGATGCAATCTTGCGGAAACGACTACATCGTATTCGACAACCGCGACGGCAAAATTACCTGTCCCGAATCGATTGCAGTCAACTACGTTCTGCCTCATTACGGCATCGGTGGCGACGGCATCGTGCTTATCGAAAAATCGGACGTAGCCGACGCGAAAATGCGTATATTCAATAAGGACGGCAAAGAAGCGCCTACGGGCGGTAACGCGATTCGTTGCATCGGTAAATATCTCTACGAAAAGGGTATCGTTTGCAAAAACGATATGAAAGTGGAAACCGCGAAAGGCGTTTGCGACGTAAAAGTGTATTCGTTCAGCGGTAAGGTAAATACGGCAAGTGTAAACCTTGGCAAAGCGGAACTTGCAGGGGCAAATATCCCTTGTGTTTGGGACGAGGACCAAATCGTAGGCAAAACGATAAACGTCGGCGGTTTAGATTATAAAGTGACGCTTGTCAACGTAGGTAATCCCCATTGTGTCATTTTCAGCGACAAGGTAGACGCCATCAATATGCCCGTCGTCGGTCCTGAATTTGAAAACTGCGAATACTTCCCCGAAGGCATCAACACGGAATTTGTCCGCGTCGTCAATAAAGTGACGATTAAGATGCGCGTTTGGGAACGTGGCAGTGGCGAAACGTGGGCTTGCGGTACGGGTGCTTGCGCGGCGGTTGTTGCGTGCGTTTTGGCAGGTTACTGCGAAAAGGATACCAACATCACGGTAAAACTCCGCGGTGGCGACTTGACGGTAAATTACCACGCGAACGGCGACGTCGAACTTCTCGGCAATGTCAAGACGGTGTACGAAGGCACGTTCGAAATTTAAGGAAAGTAAGGAGATACGTAATGGACGTATTTTACGAAGAAAGCTCGATTGCCGATAACTCTGCGAAGGAATCGCGCAGATACAAGGTGTTTAACGTCTTGTCTATCGTGTTTTTGGCAATCGGCGTATTCGGTTTGTTTATGATTTTATACCTACCGACGTCGTTGCTTGTGCTTTGGCTGTTGATGTGCGCGTGGTTTTTTGGTTGCTGGTTCGTATTCCGAAAAATCAAAATGCGTTTCAACGTCAGTTACGACTACTCGTTCGTTTCAGGCGAGCTTCGTATTGCGCGCGTTTTCAACGTCAACAAAAGACGCTTGGTTGTCAAAATGGATTGTGCGGATATGATTCAAATCGGTGACGTTGACAACCCTTCTTTCGAGCGTTTTTCGACTGACCCAAACACGAAAACCGTGTTTTGTACGTCCAATGCCACGGCGCGCGAAGATAAGTTTTTTATGTATATTCTCACGCAAGACAACGGCAGAAAATTGTACGTGTTAGAGTGTAGAGAAGATTTGCTTGTCAATATCTTGAAATTCGTAAAGCGCTCGGTTTTGGAAAGCGACTACGTTTCGCAGGAAAAGAAAAAGAACAGGGTATGATTTATTTAGACAACGCAGGTACGACGAAACCGTGCGCGGAAGCTTTTGAAAGAGCGACGGTTTTTGCGAAAGAAAAATTTTATAATCCTTCCGCTTTATACCGTGAAGGGTTTGCATTGCAGGGCGAGCTTAAAAAAGCGCGCTCCGCTTTGCTTTATAACGTCGCCGACGAAAACTTTTTCGAGCTCGTGTTTACCTCCTGCGGTACGGAATCGAACAACCAGGCGATTTTCTCGTTTGCAAAACGCGGAAACGCGGTAACCACGGCAGGCGAACACTCCGCCGTATCCGCTCCGCTCACCGAACTGAAAACGCGTGGCGTTATCGAATTGAGAATTGCGCCCCTTAAACGGGACGGCAAAGTGGACGTGGACGCGCTCCTTCGCTTGGTGGACGATAAAACGTCGTTCGTGTCCGTGATGCACGTTAACAACGAAATCGGCGCAATCAACGACGTCAACGAAATTGCAAAACAAGTAAAGAAAAAAAATCCGCGCGTCATTTTCCACGTGGACGGCGTGCAAGCGTACGGAAAAATCCCGTTTAGATTGTCTAAAGACATCGACCTGTATTCCGTCAGCGCGCATAAAATCGGCGGATTAAAGGGCGTGGGTGCGTTGATAAAAAGAAAGTCGTTGGTGTTGCCTGCTTACATTTTCGGCGGTGGGCAGGAAAGCGGAAGGCGAAGCGGTACGGAAAACACGTTTGGCATTATGCAATTCACGTACGCTTCGGAAAAGAAATTCGCAACGATAAAAGAAGATTACCGTAGGTTGCAAGCGTATCGTGAAAAACTGTGGGAAGGGTTGGATAAATCGGTGTATACGCGCTTGTCGTCTACGGAAGGAACGCCGTATATTTTAAGCGTTTCCGCGGTTGGTCTTCGCGGTGAAGTGTTGTTACACATGGCGGAAGACAAAGGTCTTATCGTCGGCACGGGCTCGGCTTGTTCGTCTAACGCGAAAAATCGTTACAGTAAGGTAATTCTTGCCTGCGGACACGACGAAAGGACGGCAGACGGCGTACTTCGCGTCAGTTTTTCTACGGAAATTACGGAAGTCGAAGTGGAGAAGGCGATAGAAATTTTGAACGAAATCGGCGTGCAATTACAGCAAAAAATGAAATAAGGAAAGAGTATGCAAAAGGTTATTATCATCCGTTATTCGGAAATCTACTTAAAAGGCAAAAACAGGGGCTTTTTCGAACGCGCGTTTGAAACGAATTTGAACCGCGCGTTAAAAGAAATTCCGCACGAGCTAATCAAACAAAGCGGACGCTATCTCGTCAAAAACTTTGACGATTTTGAAACGGAACGCGTCGTGGAAAAATTGCAAAAGGTTTTCGGCGTGCACACGATAAGCGTGGCGTACGAAACGGAGTCGGATTTAGATTCCATCTTTGAAATCGCAAAGACGATTTCCCCGACAAGCGGTACGTTTAAGGTGGAATCCCACCGTGGCGACAAGAAATATCCGATGACGTCTGTGGAGCTTAGCCGTACGCTTGGCGGTATGTTGCTTGCGCATGCGAAAGGCGGTTTATCCGTCGACGTGCACAAGCCCGATTTTACCGTCCGCGTCGATATTCGTGAAAACGGTAAGGCACTTGTCTTTGGCGAATTTATCGAAGGTGCAAACGGTATGCCCGTCGGCACGGCAGGTAAGGGACTTTTGTTGCTTTCCGGCGGTATTGACAGCCCCGTTGCAGGGTATATGATGGCAAAACGCGGTATGAACGTCGATTGCTTGCATTTCCACAGTTATCCGTATACGAATATGCAAGCAAAGGAAAAAGTGGTGGATTTGGCGAAAATTTTAAGCGAATACACCTGTGGTACGAAACTTTGCGTCGTCAGCGTTACGCATATTCAAGAAGCAATTCACGAAAAGTGTAAACCAGAGCTTATGATTACGCTCCTTCGTCGTTTTATGTATCGAATCGCTGAACGCCACGCGCGCAGAATCGGCGCGCTCTGCTTGATTACGGGCGAAAGTCTTGGTCAAGTTGCAAGTCAAACGATTGAAGGCATTACGTCTTCCAATTCCGTCGTCGAACAACTGCCCGTCCTTCGTCCCTTAATCGGTTTCGACAAAAACGAAATTATTGAACGCTCCGTGAAAATGGGTGCGTACGAAACGTCGATTTTGCCGTTTGAAGACTGTTGTACGGTGTTCTTGCCCGATTATCCGGCAATTCGTCCCAAACTCTCCGAAATTCAAAAAGAAGAAGAAAAGCTTGACGTGGAAGGATTGATTGAAGAAGCGTTTGCATCGCTTGAGAAAATTGATATCAAATAAAGAAAAACGTAGCCGTTTAAGGCTACGTTTTTTAGTCGATAAATACGTCGATTTTTCCAGGATTTCCGTACAAAAGCGCGTGTACCTTCTCGCTGAACAAGTCGGTTTCATAACAACGCTTTGCTACGCCGAAAAGTTGGGATTCGTCGCGCGGACGCGCAAGGATGGGCAGGTTGGATTCGCTTAAAGCGGATAAAAGCTCGTTTTTGCCTTTCTTTATGCCCAAAATCTTAAGATAAAGCGGGGCTTGGAGTGATTGTTGAATTAAAGCTTCATCGATTTTTAGAAGGTTTTGCAGGGCGATTCGACGAATCCTTGAAGACGTGTACCTGGGCGACGTTAAACTTTCCACGAAAGACTCGTCTTTTTCTGCGCATTTTTTGAAGGCGTTTTCTAACCCTTCTACACAATCCAACGTCTTTGCGATTCGCTCGGCAGGGGTGCTAAGCACCGCGTACTTTTCCAGCGCAAGCAAACGTGTTTCTAACACTTTAGGAAGGTCGGATAAAACGAAGGGGGGAAGGGCGTTTTTTACGTTTTCGCCGTTGGCTACCGCTTTGCGTATTGCCGTCGCCGACGAAAAACCCGTGTGCAACGTTTCGTCTTTATATCCGCCGTCTTTGCGTAAGATGGGCAAAATTTCGATGCTCGATTGCAAGGACAAAATAGCGCGCGTATATTCTACGCCCAAAATGTTGTTGGGTGAAGTTAAAAAGTCTGAAGGGAGCGTGCCTTCCCAAGCCGTTGCGCGCGCTTTGGCGTAGCTTACGCCTTCGCCTGTCAGGGCTTTGATTTTTTTTGAAACGCATTTCGGCTCGTTATTAAGAAAGTTTGCCGTTTGTAAAAACACTTCTTTCTCCGCCCTTTCCGCGCCAAAACAAAGGGTTGTGACGGACGGGATTTTGTTAAGCAAGGAAACTGCGCCTTTTGCAAAGTATTCGGCTGACGAAGTGGCAAACACCGTAGGCAATTCTAAAACGACGTCTGCGCCTGCGTTTACGGCGTGCTTTGCGCGGATATACTTATTCATAAAGGCAGGCTCGCCCCGTTGCACGAAGTTACCGCTCATAAGGCACAAAACGGCGTCCGCGCCCGAAAGACGTTTTGCTTCGCCGATTTGGTAAAGATGCCCGTTATGAAGGGGGTTGTATTCGCAAATTATCGCGCAAATTTTCATTTTAATTCTCTGCAATTCCTTTACATTAAAAATTAAGTGTGCTATAATAGAAATAGTGTAGTGAAAACTCTTTCTTTCATTATACACTAAAAATTTAAATAAATAAAGCGTTTAGCGTTTCAAGGAGATAAATTATGCGTAATATTCTTGATGAAATTAAAACAAAAGCAAAAGCTTTGGGTAAGACGATTGTGCTTTGCGAAGGCGAAGACAAGCGCGTGGTAAAGGCGGCTGCCGACGCAACGAAGGAAGGGGTTGCTAAAATCGTCCTTCTCGGCGACGAAGCTATGATTAAGGCGGAAAATCCCGACGTAGATTTGACGGGCGTTACCATTGTCAATCCATTGACTTCGGACAAGCTCCCCGAATACAACGCAAAACTTTGCGAATTGCGCGCGTCTAAGGGTATGACCCCCGAACAGGCGTCCAAGCTCTTGCAAGACGGCACGTATTTCGGTGCAATGATGCTGAAAATGGGCGACGTTGACGGCTTGGTTTCCGGTGCTTGTCACTCTACGGCAAACACGCTCCGTCCCGGCTTGCAAATTATCAAGACGGCGAAAGGCGTTTCGTCCGTTTCCAGTTTTAACCTGATGATTTGTCCTCCTCAAGGTAATCAATATTGTCCCGATGGTATGGTATTTTTTGCTGACTGCGGTTTGAATCCCACGTACACCAGCGAAGGGCTTGCGGATTGCGCCATTGCAACGGCAAACTCCGCAAAAGCAATTACTGGTATCGAGCCTAAGGTTGCAATGCTTTCCTTCTCTACGAAGGGTAGCGCAAAACACGACAACGTTACGTTGGTTGCAGAAGCGGTAAAAATTGCAAAGGAAAAAGCACCCGATTTGAAGTTGGACGGCGAACTTCAATTCGACGCGGCTATCGTGCCTTCCGTTGCACAGTTAAAAGCGCCCGAATCGGACGTTGCAGGTCAAGCAAACGTGTTCATTTTTCCCGACTTGCAGGCAGGCAACATTGGCTATAAAATTGCAGAACGCTTGGGCGGATTTATGGCGGTAGGCCCTATTTGCCAAGGCTTTGCAAAGCCCTTAAACGATTTGTCTAGGGGTTGTAAATCGGAAGACATCGTTGCGGCGGTTGCGATTACCGCGTTGCAAGCACAGCTTTAACGGGGGTGGATGTAATGAAAGTACTCGTCATCAATTCGGGAAGTTCTTCCCTTAAATATCAGCTTATTGATATGGAAACGGAAGGCGTTATCGCAAAAGGCACGTGCGAACGTATCGGTATCGACGGTTCGAAACTCACGCATAAGGCAAAGGGGCAAGAAACGGTTATTGAAAAGGCTATGCCTGACCATAACGTAGCGGTTGCACTTGTTTTGAACGCGCTTACGGACGCGGAAATCGGCGTCATTTCGTCGATGTCTGAAATCGATGCGGTAGGTCATCGCGCCGTTGCGTCGGGCGAAGTTTTCAAAAAGCCCGTGCTTGTTTCCGACGACGTTATGGAAAAGATGCAAGAACTTTGCGACCTTGCGCCTTTGCATAACCCTGCCGCTATTATTGGCGTGCAGGCTTGTAGAAACGCAATGCCTACGACGCCGATGGCGCTGGTGTTTGATACCAGTTTCCATTTCACGATGCCCGATTACGCGTATATGTACGCTATTGATTATAAGCATTACGAAAAATATTCGGTGCGCCGTTACGGTTTCCATGGTACGAGCCATAAGTTCGTTTCCCAGGAAGCTGCGAAATATCTTGGTAAAAACCCTGCCGAGCTTAAAATCATAACCTGTCACCTTGGCAACGGCTCGTCGATTACTGCGGTAAACGGTGGGAAGAGCGTTGACACGTCGATGGGCTTTACGCCACTTGCAGGCGTGCCTATGGGTACGCGTAGTGGCGACGTCGATTCGGCTGTCGTAGAATATTTGGCAGGCAAAGAAGGTTGGACGGTTAACGAAGCTCTGACGTACTTAAACAAAAAATGCGGTATGGCAGGCGTATCGGGTGTGTCCAGCGACTTTAGAGATTTGACGAAGGCGTCGAGTGAAGGAAACGAAAGGGCAAGACTTGCCTTGGATATGTTCTCGTATGCGTGCAAGAAATACGTCGGCTCTTACGCGGCGGTTATGAACGGCGTGGATTGTATCGTGTTCACGGCAGGCGTGGGCGAAAATACGCCCGTGGTGCGCTCGGCAATTTGTTCGAATATGGAATATTTAGGGCTTTCGATTGACGAAGAAAAGAACCAGGAAAAGAACAACGGTCAAATCCGTGATATTTCCGGCAAAGATTCGAAAGTGAAGGTTTTGATTATTCCTACCAACGAAGAATTAGTCATTGCAAGAGAAACTGTCGAATTATTATAAAAAATTCGAAAAAATATCACGAAAAAAAGTTGACAAACGACTTGAAATATACTATACTTGTTTAGTCGGTTTTACAATGCAAATTGATATTAGAAAACTTAACGCACAAAAAAAGTATACGGGGCATAT